>JAAYWX010000038.1 GCA_012516225.1 Clostridiales bacterium | reverse complement strand
TATGCGCCCTATAATGTCCTGTTCCCTGAACAGGTTCTTTATGCGCAGCGCTGCATCCTTTATAAGGTTTGCGGCGGCAGGTTTCCCGTACTTATCGCATATGTACTGAAAGTCGTCAATGCTTATTATGAGCAGGGCCGAATTCCGATCAGCTTTCTTTTTTCTAAGTTGTGCGGAAATAAACAGCTCCGCCGCGGACTTGTTCAGAACACCGGTCATCATATCGAATTCAATACGCTGGTTCAGACTTTCCATTTTCTCGGCAAACATCTCAAACTGCTTTTTCTGGGTAATGTCAAGCGTGCATATAAGGTAGCTCCCACCTGAGACGGAAACCATCGATGACATCTTCCACTTTACTTCCCCGTTATCAATAACCCTGTATTCGACTGTAACGGGCAGCTCAAGCTTGTCTGTCCTTGCTTTGGAAATCAAGTTTTCGATAGTTTCCCTGTCATCGGGGAACAGTTTGTTGTACAGCCAGTTTTTCTCAAATTCTATAAGGTTAAACACTTTCTCATGGTATCTTTTCCGGTTCGAGCTTAGTATCCGCAGACTGTTATCGGCATAATCCATCTCATATATTTCATCAAATATCCCGTATAAAGCGTTGCTGTACTTGTTCAGTTCTTTCTCTCGCTGAGATTGCATCAAGTCTGTCGCATCAAGGAACGAAATGCATATGAGAGGTCTTGTATCCGTGCCGCCTATATGCTTCAAAAAGCCTTTAAACTGAATAATGTTTCCGTAATAGTCGTATCTTCGGGCGGTAAATTTCTGAACTGCACCAGTGCTTACTGCTTTTTTGCAGGTTTCGACAAATTCATCAAGATCAGACGGATACACCTGCGTAAGCACGTTAAGCGAGTGAGCGCTGAACGATGCCATATCAGGATATCCAAGTATTTCGCAGTAGGCACGGTTAACCCTTATCGCCTCAAGCCGGCCTTCCGAAAACTCATAAATTCCAAAGCCTCCGAGAATTCCTTCTACAAGAGACGTAACGAGGCTGTTTCCTCCCAAAACTGCGTTTATGCTGTCAAGCGTAATTGCCGCAGGCTTGTCTTTCCCGCAGTGAACCGTTTCTCTGTTTGCAATCATATCCAAATAGGTTTCACGCGGAAGTGCACGCGAATAATAGAAGCCCTGAACCATTTCACATCCAAGAGTTCGCAGAAAATCGACTTGCTCCTTAGTTTCAACTCCCTCGGCGACAACAGGAATTCCAAGCCATTTTGCCATTCTTATTACGGACGTAACAACGGTTCCTACCCTTCCGCCGCGCTCAAAGCCCTCTAAAAACTTCATATCGATTTTAAGGGTATCAACTTCAACATCTTTAAGCATATTCAAAGATGAAAAGCCGCTCCCGAAGTCATCGATAGATACGGAAAAGCCGTATTCATGCAGCTTGTCTACAATCTGCTCCAAAATTTCTCCCTCAAGCAGAAATGCAGATTCGGTAAGCTCTATTTCAATATATTTAGTATCAACGCCGTACTTTTGGGCAATTTTAAAAATACGTTCCGGAAAACGCGAATCGTAAAGATGGACACGGGAAAAATTCACCGAAATCGGCAATATCGGCAAATCTTTATCCTGCAGGTCTTTTATCATTTCGCAGGCTTTTTCATACATATAAAAATCCAATTTCCGGATAAAACCGTTCTTTTCAAACAGTTCTATAAACCTGCCTGGCATAATAATCTCGCCGTCCGGTTTTTTCCATCTGACGAGAGCTTCCGCTCCGCTTAGGCATTCATCGTCCATATTGTATTTTGGCTGGTAATAATCTACAAATTCCCCGTTTTCCAGTCCGCGCATCATATTCCCTACAAGCTCCGCGTCCTCAAGCTGGCACTCAAGCATGGAGTCGTCATAGATCGCTATACCCGTACTGAATTTATGCTTTATAGTATCTTTGGCAATGGACGCATTGTCTATCATCTTCTGAACGTCCATTCCTCTGTCTTCTATCATATAAATGCCGCCGCAGAGAAAAAACGGAAGCCCGCAGTCCTTTGCGTTCCGTACGGCATCTTTCAGCTTATCAAAAATTTCCTCTCTGGAATCCCCTTCCGCAAGCCATACGAAATGGTCAGCGTAAAGCCTTCCTACAACATCCTCCTTGCCTGTATATTGCCGAACTATATCTGATATTGTTTTCAGCAATCTGTCTCCCGCCGCAAAACCGTAAAGCGCGTTGTAGGACCTGAAAGAAACGACTTCAAACGAAATCAATGCGCATACCCTATCTGCCGGAATGCTCAGTAAGCGCTTATGTGTTTTTTTCTCAAATCCGGTCTTATTGTACAGTCCTGTAAGCGGATCCGTGTATACAGCTTTTATCCCTTTTCTTCGTTCTTTATCGATTTGATCCATACGCTCCTTAGCTATTATCACAACAGATATAAGGAGCAGCGCCGAAAATACGAAGATAAGAATATACGGAATTTTCAGCTTGGTTCTATTCAAACCGCTTTCCCCGCTGAATTCCTGCTGGCTTACATATCTGACTATGTAAAGGTTTTCAATCCCCGCTTGGCAAAAGACAAAATATCCGTCCCTGCTTTTTACTGCAAAACAGTCCATATCCGGATTTGCCCCTGCCGTCAGCATATGCAGTTTTTCGGCTACCGACTTGTCTATGCTTTCTTCGGCGGCGAGTCTTTCAATTTCTTGAAACAAATTGATTCCGTTGCCAAGCAAAGGAATTTCTCCGTTTTTAAGTATAATATTCCCCTCTGCGTCAAAGGCTGCTGAGGCGCTGTCCCCATATCGGAACATATTCAGCATCTCCTGCTCCGTCACCAGTCCGACAACGGCACCTTCGCTGTTTCCGTTTACTAAAAACGGGACAGCATAGGCAAAACAGTTTTGTCCGTTAAGATTTGATTTTTCAAATCTGCTTTGCCCTTTTAACGCACATTTATAAAATTCTTTGTCCGAAATATTCACAGCTTTATTGTCTTTATCATAAAAAATCCCGTCCGGCCCGACGACGGTAACATATGAGAAGCCTTGCCCAGCGGCTGCAATGTTGATTTTAGGTAAAACCAGAGGATATTCTTGCCATTTAACTCCCGAAATCTGCCCTGAGTAAAAGTTAAGAGCACTGAACTTGCCGCTTACCTTTTCCCGAAACAGGTGCCCCTGTTCGATTCCATATTGATAAAGAAGGCTGTTTCTTTGAACTTCATTATGCGCCAAAGCGTTTTTCCTGTACAGCCACGCGCATAAAACTATGCTCGTAATAAGCAAAATCGGTATCAATACTCCAAAAATGTTTCTTTTAGAACATGCCTTCACTGCTTTATTCCGCCTTTAACGCCAAATATTAATTAAAAATTGCAAAATAATTGTGCAATTACTACAAATTAACATGGTTCAAAAATGCTCGCCAAAAAATGCTTATAAATGGTATTATACACGATTCTGAAAAATGGTCAACGGTGGTTTTGCTTATGTTTTTCTAATACGACACTTCCAAATGAATGTACATTAAAATTATTGCCGCGTAATATTTCTGTTACGCTTTATGGCAATTCACCAAACTTACATTTTTTGTAGTTAAAGTGATAATTCGCTGATTTAATGCTTGTGGTAAGGATAAAAATATGTTATAAATTTCAACAGCGCATTTCAAAACCAGCGGAGAGGATTATATTGGGGAGGATAAATTGATGAATGGCAGCACAACACAGATTTTCATTGCCATGGGCATTTATATGCTTGCGGTAATAGGCATCGGTCTTTACTTTGCAAAAAGAGCTAACGAAAATTCGGGCAACTATTTTCTCGGAGGAAGAAGCCTTGGTCCCTGGATTGCCGCTATGAGTGCGGAAGCCTCAGACATGAGCGGCTGGCTTCTTATGGGACTGCCGGGTGTCGCTTACTGGTGCGGGCTTGCCGATGCGGCATGGACGGCAGTCGGTCTTGCCCTCGGCACATACATAAACTGGCTGATAGTATCTAAACGTCTGCGCCGCTATTCGGCAGTCGCTGGAAACGCTATTACCATTCCGGACTATTTCAGCAACCGTTTCCATGACAAAAAGAAAATACTTATGACAATATCTGCACTATTTATACTTATTTTCTTTACCGTATACGCGGCAAGCTGTTTTGTTACCTGCGGGAAACTCTTTTCCGCCCTTTTTGGTTTTTCCTATCGCAGCATGGTTGTAGCCGGTGCAGTATTCGTCATAATTTACACGTTTCTCGGCGGTTTCCTTGCCGAAAGCGCTTCCGACTTTATGCAGAGCATTGTTATGGTAACGGCTTTGGTTGCAATTTTGATTGTCTCAACCCTTACTGCTGGTGGTCCGTCCAAAATTGCGGAAAATATACGAAACATTCCCGGATTCTTTGAACTCTTTGGAACTGCCCAGCCTCTGATGTCAGACGGAGCGCAGAAGGTCGAAAACGGAAAAGCGCTGTTCGGAAGTGCCGCAAATTACGGCTTTCTAACTATAATATCCACCCTTTCATGGGGTCTCGGTTATTTTGGAATGCCGCAGGTGCTTCTGCGCTTTATGGCTATACGAAAAGTCGGCGAACTGAATATGTCAAGGCGGATTGCAACAACTTGGGCGGTTATCTCCATGGTCTCCGCCGTCATGATTGGCATTATCGGCAGGGCGCTTTATCCGGCCGAGCTTGTCACTTCCGGTCAGGCGGAAAACATATTTATAGTTCTTTCAACAAAGCTTCTCCCTCCGCTGCTTGCCGGTCTTGCAATGGCCGGAATTCTTGCCGCTGCAATAAGCTCGTCTGACTCCTACCTGCTTATCGCCGCTTCCGCATTTTCAAAAAATATTTTCCAAGGCATATTTAAAAAAGACGCCACGGATAAGCAAATAATGTCCGTATCACGCATAATTCTCATTGTAATTGCAATGCTGGGCATTTTTATAGCAATGGACGAAAACAGTATAATATTCAGAGTTGTTTCTTTTGCATGGGCCGGCTTAGGCGCGGCATTCGGACCTATAATGCTGTTTTCTCTGTTCTGGAAACGTACGACTATAGAAGGCGCTGTTGCCGGTATGCTCTCCGGCGGAATAAGCGTATTCGTCTGGAAACTCCTTATCCGTCCTTTAGGCGGCGTATTTGGCATATACGAGCTTCTTCCGGCATTTTTGATTTCCTGCCTTTTCATAGTTGTGGTTTCCCTGCTTACTAAGAAGCCGTCCGAAGAAATTATGGAAGAATTTGAAAGGGCAAAAAACTTTGAATACTGATATGTACGGCACCCGGTTTTCAGTAAAATCCGGGTGCCGTTTGATTTATGTGTGGTACCGCCTAAAACATCTTGAATCCTTCGAAATCTTTCTCCTCTATCAGAGAAGTGGTACAAATTTTTTCCTTAAGTTCCATTCTAAAATCCGGGTGCGCTATTTTTATCAGAGCTCTAATGCGGTCTTTTATCGTCTTCAAATAGACATCAGCAAGTCCATATTCGGATACTATATACATCTGGTAGTTCTTCGGCGTGGTAACAATGGAGCCTTCCGGCAGCCAAGGGACTATATTGGAATGGAGAACGCCTTTTTTGTCTGTATACGTTGAGCGCAGGCACAGAAAACTGCGTCCGCCTTTTGCAAGCATGGCCCCGTAAATATAGACGAATGAGCCGCCTGCACCGCTGTACGGGGTCAGGCCCTGTGCCTCAGAGCAAGCTTGTCCGAGAAGATCCACCATAAATGTTGCATTTATTGCTACAAGGTTTTCCTGCTTCATTATTTCAAGCAGATTTACGGTTATGCTGCTCGGCACGAAATTTACGCGCGGGTCTTTTCCGATGAAATCATAGAATTTTCTCGTACAAGCTCCCGGGCTTGTAGCAGTAATGCTTGAAATAACGCCTTCCTCACAGAGCCGCGCCATAGTGTCGCACGCAACTTCCGAAAATATCTCTATGTCTTTCATCTCATTAAGATTTGCGAGTATCTCTTCTCCAAGCCCGCCAAACCCTATCTGTATTTTGTCGCCTTCTTTTATGTATGGCATAATATAAGAAGCTATTTTCTTATCAACCTCTGTAGGTCTGGGAGCGGGAATTTCCTGCAGTACCGTATCATGTTCGACAATATAATCAAACTGGGAAACGTGTATTGATACGATACCGGGATCTCCGTGAACCGGAACCTGACCCTTATCCATAATTCCGATCCTCTTTTTAATTTTGGGATCACTTAAGATTTGCGAAGCTGTTCCGACGCCGTATATTCCAGCATTGCAGTACCCGTCTTCATCCGGAGGGCATATCTGTATTGCTGCAGCGTTTCCTCCGTACTCAAAAAAGCCTTCCACAAGCTGGTCATAGCCACAGCTATGATATTCAAGGATCCCCATTTCTCCTGACATTCGCTCAAGCGGCAGATTGAAAAAGCTGATAAGCCTAAAGTGCCTCTTGCTATCTTTATCAAACAGAATATTAAATGGAACCGTAGTCACATTATACATCAAAGTAACGTCATGGTAGTTTTCCATATGGCTATGCATCTCATCCAGCAAGGCACAAGGAACCTGAAAGCCTGACCCCAACCAAACTACATCTCCCGCGCTGATTGCCTTCGCCGCTTCCTCAATCGTCGTCAGATGGTTTTTGTAGTGTTCTTCCCATTCTGTCATTTGATTTCACCTCAAACATAAAAAATATATAAAACTCTCCATTTTATCTTCTCTCATACCCGAACTGAAAATTCCGGCATGCATTCTATTATGTAATACGGTACATATTCTTGTAAATAAAAAAGCTGAGCCTCTGTACCATCAAAGTACATTGCATAAGAGCGCCATCAGGGCTAACTTTTTGTTCATCATCCGCTATTTACCTGAAGTGCATTTTAAAAAATTATGTTTTTCATTGTGTTGACAGTAAATATGTAGCTTGCTTCATATTAGCAAAGCTTTTATCTGTTGTCAAGGCGTACTGTATGTATGTGCAAATCTACAGAGGGCATACTAAACTATCAAAGTTATGAAGGAAGGTGATAAAATGACTGACTTATGCAGAAACCCCAATAGATTGATAAATGAGAAATCTCCTTATCTGCTGCAGCACGCATATAATCCGATAGATTGGTTTCCTTGGTGCCCTGAAGCATTTGAGAAGGCAAAGGCAGAAGATAAGCCGATATTTCTTTCTATTGGGTATTCCTAACGTTGGTTGAATATAACTACTTGTCATTGGTGTCATGCTTGTCATTAACAGCAATTTTATTATTTTAAAAACGGCTCATTTTCAAGGATTTAGCCGTTTTACAGATATTCTATTTCAAATGTTACTGTATCTCCTGTTCTATCATAGTAGATTTTCTTTACTATACTTCGTAATAGATGATTTTGTTCTTGTGCTGTAGTGGCTTTATGCCAGTTCTTTTTGAAATTATCAATCATTTTTTCCAACTCTTTATCGGTATATATATATTCGTTTTCATTTTCTAATTCTGCAATCTCTTTCTTTAATTTTTCTATTACTGGTTCTCTTTCCTTTTTTGCATCAGTAAAATCACTTATATTATAAACCCCTTCCTCTAAGAACCTTCTTGCTTTTTTCAAAGCCTCTTCTTCTTTTTGCAATTTAGCCTTTTTTTCTTTGATAAGTTTTTCTCTTTGTTTTTTCTCCTCTTCATTCTCTTGTAACTTTTTAATTCTTTTTGCATCTATGTAATTATTAATTATAGTGTTGTATAGCGCATTATAAAAATCCTCATTCATTTTAACACCTTTCTGGCAACATTTTTCTCCGAATTCATTTTTGTAATAACACTTTGTATAGTGATAAAGTTTACCTGTCTTTTTTTCTACTCTTCCAAAACTATAAGCCATTGTTCTGCCACATTTCTTACACACTAATAAACCAGAAGTTGGGAATACTCCAGCACGGCTTTTGCGAGGAATTTTTTGGTTGCTGCTCATGATTTCCATTATCTTTTGATGTTCCTCTTGCGTTTTTAAAATGGGGTGATTTCCAAAACCTACGCTCCATTCGCTTTCATCTCTTACTTTCACTTCTAATTTTCCAGAAAGCGGTGTTTTTGTCCATTTATATTTACCATAAATTACTTTCCC
>JAAYWX010000037.1 GCA_012516225.1 Clostridiales bacterium | reverse complement strand
GTATAGTGGGCGTGCGTATCAAAATACAATTTGCTCTGCCTCCTGTCAGTTTCTTTTTCTGTGAGGTATCGGATGAAATTTAATGCTAAAGTACCAAAAGACGAGCATTTCCCTTATTGGATTACGGACAAATATATATACGCCATTCTTCTGGTTTTCCCTCTTTTTACGGGATTTTACGGCTATTCAAAGATAACGCTTTCAAAATATATCTTTTTTGCGGCCGTTACCGGAATTTGGGCTTTGTCTGTTATTGCTCATTGTATAAAGAAAAAGGAAAAAATATGTCTTGAAAAAACACCTTCCCCCGTTTGGCTTGTGCTGCTCTATCTGATCTTCTGCTGTGTTTCGGCCGCCGTTTCTCCTTTCGGGTCAGCCGTGCTTCTTGGCGAAGGGCGGTTTGACGGACTTGTCACAATCTTTTTATGCGTATGCATTTTCCTTCTCGCCAGCCGCTTTTCCGTACCCAAGGCTTCTTATGTCTATGCCCTGTCGCTTTCATCGTCAATCAACTGCGCTGTTGCAGTTCTTCAAATGGCGGGGCTTAACCCGTTGCGGCTGTTCCCGGGCGACTATACATTTTATGATGCCGGAGTGAAATTCAGCAGCGTATTCCTCGGAACTATAGGCAATGCTGATTTGTTCAGTGCGTTCCTCTGCCTTTCTCTTCCTATGGTTTGCGTTTTTTATATAACAGCAGAAAAAAGGCATTATGCGCTCCTGCCGACCGCGGCCCTTTCTGTTTTCTGCCTGCTTGCCTGCAAAGTCTCCGGCGGAATTCTCGCCTTTTCGGTTTTTATTTTAATTTCAGCTCCTTTTGTAGTAACCGGAGAGGAGAGGCTTAGGAGAGCGCTTGACATTCTTCTTATTTCCGCCGTTTCCGCTTTTGCGGCATCATCCATAGCCATGTCCGGAACCACAAAGTCCTTTCCTATAAGCATTTCTTTTTCCATAAAATCAACTGTTTTTCTGACGGCATCCATGATGATTGTTTTTTTGCGGACGTTTGTGAAGAAAAAGGATTTTGAACCTCGCCTGCTGAAGGCTTTTCTTTCGTTCTTATCCGCCTTTGTTGTTTTAGCCGGCATTGTTACCATTTATTTTTGGAAAGGAACCGAAGGTACGGTATATGAGCTTTCGCAGGTAATGCACGGAAACATTGAGGACGGATTCGGCTCCTCGCGCATATTGATATGGCGGAATCTGCTGAAGCTTTTCCCCGAACGTCCGCTGCTTGGCGGCGGTCCAGGTACAATACCTCTGCGGCTTAACCTTGTTTTTTCAAGATATGTGGAAGAAACAGGAAAAACGCTCAAAACTTATGTGGATAACGCACATAACGATTATCTCGGCATACTTGTCTGCACGGGGCTTTTATCGCTTGTCCCATATCTTGCCGCCCAGCTCTTGAGTCTTGGCAAAGCAGCAACAGCAGACAAAAACCCATTTGTTCCTTGCCTTGCGTGCGCCCTTTTATGCTATTGGGTACAGTCTTTTTTCGGACTCGGGCTGTTCCTCGTATCCCCTATAATGTGGCTTTTATGGGGAATGCTCATTTCCTCGCTTTCGGGAAACGCCGAGCCTAAGCCGTTATCCCTGCCGTAAAGCGCCGATGATATAATTCCATAGCCTTATAATTTTAACGGCTGGCCGCGTTTCCCGCGCCAGCCGCTTATTGCGATAGATTCAGTTTTCCTGTGCCGCTATTTTTCTTCCCATAAGCACACCCATGACGGATGCCATCATCAAACCGCGAGTCCAGCCGCTCGAGTCGCCAAGGCAGTGCAGACCTCTGATGTTCGTATTCAGGTCTTTATCCATCTTTACCCGGTTGGAATAAAATTTCAGTTCCGGAGAATATAAAAGTGTTTCGGTAGAAGCAAAGCCCGGAACCACATGGTCAACCGCTTGAATGAAATTGATAATGTTTATCATAGACCTGTAGGGCATTGCGGCGGTTATATCTCCGGCAACCGCATCCGTCAGCGTCGGGCGGACGTTGGACTGTGCCAGTTCCTTTTCCCATGTACGTTTGCCATCAAGAATATCGCCGAAGCGCTGAACAAGGATATGCCCTGCTCCGAGCATATTTGTAAGTTCTCCAACCTTTTGGGCATACGCAATAGGCTGGTTGAAAGGATAGCTGAAGTTATGCGAACACAGTATTGCAAGGTTTGTGTTGTCCGACTTCATATCTTTATATGAATGGCCGTTAACAACTGCAAGATCATCATCATAGTTTTCCTGACTTACAAAGCCGCCGGGATTCTGACAGAAAGTGCGGACCTTGTTTTTAAACGGCTTCGGGTATCCGATCAGCTTTGATTCGTACAAAACGGAGTTTACACGTTCCATAACTTCGTTCCGGACTTCCACTCTGACACCTATATCCACCGTTCCCGGCTGATGGGCTATGCTGTGCTCGGCACAGATTTTTTCAAGCCATTCCGCTCCGCGTCTGCCCGTTACTATGACCGTTTTGTCCGCATATATTTCCTGATTTTCCATACCCTTATGGACGACGACGCCGAGGCACCTGTCGCCCTGAAGAATCACGTTGTCACATTCGTACCCGAACATCAGCTCAACGCCATTTTCTATAAGGTATTGTTCAATGCGGTAATAAATATTCTGAGCCTTTTCTGTTCCCATATGGCGGATCGGACAGTCAACAAGCTTTAATCCGGCCTGTATGGCGCGTTTTCTAATTTCTTTTACTTCCTCGCTGTTTCCTATTCCCTCAACTTTTTCATCCGCCCCGAATTCAAGGTAAATTTTATCGGCATAGCCTATAAGCTCCTGCGCCTCTCTTTCTCCGATAAGCGTAGGCAGATCTCCGCCGACTTCATAGCTGAGCGACAGTTTTCCGTCGGAAAAAGCTCCTGCACCTGAAAAACCGGTTGTTATATGGCAATACGGCTTGCAGTTTACGCATTCTTTTGTCTGTGCCTTGGGACAGCGCCGCTTTTCAACGGCAACCCCTTTTTCCACCATAACTATCTTTTTTTTGCTCCCTCTCCGGATAAGCTCCAGAGCGGTAAAAATGCCGGCAGGACCGGCGCCGACAATTACAATATCTGTCTTCATATTTTCCTCCATGCCCCTTCCCTTAGTGCAGTTTTGGGACATTGTTTTTTATAAAAACAGCTCCTTCTTTATTTTACATTCTGCATTATTTGCAAAGCAACCGTCAATAATCACAAAAACCCTTTATTTTTGATGTCGATTTTATATATATAG
>JAAYWX010000403.1 GCA_012516225.1 Clostridiales bacterium | reverse complement strand
GGTCTTTAACGCCTTCATAAACTTTCTTATACACGTTAAACAGCTCCATATATATCTTATGGTTATTCATATTAGGTTCGGTGACTGCGGAAAAATTAACCCACTCCTTAACAACAGAATAATCCTTATACACACCTGTTGCCACGCCGACTGTTATAGCGTCTCCTTCAGGAGCTCCCTTTGCGGTCTCCTGATATGCTACAGGGACGCCAAAAACATCCGCAATAATTTGCCTCCACAGAACAGATTTTGCACCACCTTCGCTGACCACAAGAGGCTGTTTCATTTTGATGCCCGCTTCTTTCATAAACAGATAATTGTCATATAATGCAAGAGCAGCCCCCTCCATTAATGCGCGAAGAAGATGGGCGCGAGTATGTTTTAATGACATACCAAAAATTACAGCTCTTGCGTTCGGACTCCAGATCGGGGTGCGCTCACCTGAGAAGTAAGGAAGAACAATCAGCCCATCGCTGCCTACCGGAACACTTGCGGCTTCAATATTCATAATATCATATACGTTGACTCCAATATTTTCCGCGAAAACCTTCTCATACTGCGCAAATGTATCACGGAAATAACGTGTACAGGAACCAAAAGCAATAGTCGCACCAACAGATGCAAAAGAATTTCTGGAATCCGGAGTATGTGGGATAATTATTAAATTCCGTGGAAATTTTGCTTCATTATGGATGACCCCCATACAACCGGCGGTCCCCATAGTAAGCGCCCAATCCCCATCTTCAATAGCGCCTCCGGCAAGATAAGCCATATTGCAGTCCACTCCGCCTGCCAATACTGGTGTGCCGGCCTTTAATCCTGTTCTAGCTGCAGCTTCCTTAGTTACCTCGCCGATAATCTCGTCACATGGATAAGGATCAGGGAAGATTTCAGGATTTAACCCTATTTCCTCAATAAGATCCGTATCCCACTTTTTTTTACGTATATCAAAGGCAATTCCAATGAGCGCTGCATTGGAATAATCAGTTACAGCCTTCCCTGTAAGCTTCATTACTGGATAATCAGCAGCCGTCTGCATCTTATATGCTTTTTTGTATAGTTCAGGGCGATTATCCCGTTCCCACATAAGTTTTACTGTTCCATAATAAGGATCAATAGGATTTGCAGAAATATTAAATACCCGATCGTCTCCTATGTGTTCTTTAAGCCATTTGCTCTGTTTAACTCCTCGCCGATCCATCCAGATATGGCTATATTGTAGCGGATTTAAATCGCGATCTACAAGAATGCATCCTGGTGATAATGCCGAAATGCATATCCCGCGTATCTCATCAGCATTAATGTTTGCCTTCTTAATCGAAGCTTGAATTGTATCCGCTGTCGCATTCCAATAATCCTCAGGATTATGCTCTGCCCAACTCGGATATGGTGTATATAGCTTATACTCGATGTAATGTGTTCCTAATATATTACCCTGTTCATCCATCACACAGGATTTAGTACCACTGGTCCCTACGTCACACCCAACAAAAAAGTTTGCCATAACTATATCCTTCCTCTATTAGAATCTATAGTTTTTGCTCAAGAAAAGCGTTCCTCCAAAAACAAATATACTTAATTAAGATTCAATTTGAAGTTAATCCCTTCGCTATCATACGCAAAGACTTTGTCCATAGGGATGTAACAGAAGAACTCATCTTTAATATCCCGGCCTATTTCCGGCAAGGTTTTTATACGCAAAATTATATCCCCAACTTGTGCAGTCAATAAATATTGTCCTCCTACAGTTATCCATTTCTGCTTTAGTTTTACCTTGATGGAATGTTCTCCAATAGGCTCATTTCTCACCATAATATGTTCGGGCCGGATTCCGAAACTCATCTTTTTCTTTGCGCTGTCAGGAAGGTCCGTCACAATATCTTTTTCAAATATGTCTGTGGTAATCTTATACTTATTCCCTAACTGCTCAACTTTGGGTTCAAAAAAGTTCATTCCGGGATTACCAAGGAACCAACCGCCAAATACTTCTTTCGGTTGACCGTATAGCACACGTGGACTATCGTATTGTACGATCTTCCCTTTATACGTCAGCGCTATATAATCACCGAAAGTCATAGCCTCAGTCTGGTCATGCGTCACATAAATAATTGTCTGGTTAAGTTTTTGCGTCAGTTCCTTAAACGAACGTTTAAACAGAGCCTTTGAACTTGCATCTACGTTTGTTAACGGCTCGTCAAAGAGGATAATATCCGGTCGTCTTGCAACCTCACGTGCCACCGCCACTTTCTGTCGCAGAACACTCGGTAAAGCCCAGGCTTCCTTTTTCCGGACATCTTCAATGGCAAGAAGCTTAATGGCTTCATCCACACGTTCGTCGATATCTTTTTTATCCAGTTTCTCCTTTATAAGAGGCAATGCTATGTTTTCTTCTACTGTCAAGCCCCTATACACTACCGGGTACTGAAAGACCATTCCGATGTTTCTGGCGCTAGTCGGCAAAGGTGTAACTTCTTTATTGCCAAAATAAATCTTGCCGGATGTTATGAATTCCAATCCCGCGATCATCCTCAGCAGAGTCGTTTTTCCGCAACCCGAAGGTCCTAACAGGCATGTAACCTTTCCATCGTGGAATGTATAAGTTAAATTATCAACGGCTCTTAATGATCCGTAGACTTTTGTCAAATTGACAGTCCTTATCTCAGCCATTTTTATCCCCCTTATAACCTGTTTTTTGTTGTTGCATCAAAGCAGACAATATCCTTTTTAGCAACAGATATATCTATTGTTTCGCCTATTTCAAGTATGCTTTTTTCGTCATGATGCCAGATCATCATAATCAACGTTTCGCCGTTGATATCAAAATAAAGGATCTCTTCACCCCCAAGGTCTTCCCGCAGGGTTACTTTCGCTTTAAAACACAGGCTGTCTTCGCTTATCTTGCCAAGCCTGAAGCTTTCCGGACGTATACCTACAATGACTTCTCCGTCCGGGTACCCAATGTTTTCTACGTCAAATACATTCATCTTCAATGTGCCGTTTGTAATCTTACCGGTCAGCATATTGCTTCCAGGAAAACCAAGCAGGCGCATACTGTCGGCATTTTGGGGATTGCTGTATACTTCAAACGGGCTGCCTTCCTCAATAATTTTCCCTTCATGAAGTACAGCAATGTTTTTGGCAAGCTGCAGCGTTTCAGAGCTATCTGACGTTGTATAGATGAATGTCGCATCCAGCTCTTCCTGCAAGTCCTTTAAGTCGTAAACCAATTGCTCACGCAGTTTAAAATCAAGCCCCACCAGCGGGTCGTCAAAAATATATAGATCTGTACGCTTAACGATTCCCCTGGCTATTGCAATCCTTTGCTTTTGCCCACCGCTTGTCTGATCAGGCTTTTTCGCAAGAAGATCTTCGAT
>JAAYWX010000402.1 GCA_012516225.1 Clostridiales bacterium | reverse complement strand
ATTTGACCTTGGCGGACATACAGCAAGGATGATTTTAGTCAAAAACCCCGCGGGCTGCAATCAAGTGCTTAATTATCTTTCCGGACTTTCTGAAAAAACCGTTTTTGTATGCTGTCTTAACGACAACTCCGCCGACGGTAAGGATGTGTCGTGGATTTGGGATGTAAACTTTGAAAAGCTTGCGGAAACGGTTGAGTTTATCCCAGAAATATATGTTGCGGGAATCCGTTCCGCCGATATGGCCGTACGTCTTAAATATGCGGGAATTGACGAATCTAAGCTGAAGATTTTCGGCGACGATTACAGCGCTCTCATAAACGCAATGGCTGGGCAGCCCTTGCCTGTTGTAATAATGCCGACATACACAGCAATGATGGATCTCCGAGCTAAAATGAGCGCCGTATTCGGCGGCAAGGAGTTTTGGGAATAGTCCCGCAGGCATTCATTTGCGCTTTAAAGCATTCCATGCGCAGGAGGACGGTATATGAAACTTAATATATGTCATCTTTACCCCGATGTTTTGAATCTGTACGGCGATACAGGCAACATCATATGCCTTAAAAAGCGTCTTGAGTGGCGGGGCATAGATACTGAAATAACCCTCCTTCCGATAGGCGAAAAGGCTGATTTTACCCAATTCGATCTTTTTTTCATCGGCGGAGGCCAAGATTTTGAACAGGAAGTTCTGCTTTCAGACCTGCACAGCGGAAAGGCAAAAGAAATCCTTGCTGCTGTTGAAGACGAAAAAGTTTTTCTCTGCATTTGCGGCGGATATCAGATGATGGGGCAGTATTACCTTACTCACACGGGAGAGCAGTGCGACTTTATAGGGGCGCTCAATCTGTACACAGTCGGTTCGGATGTACGCATGATAGGAAATTATATGTTTGAATGCTTGGATGAAAACAGCGGCTCCGAAGTTATCGGCTTTGAAAATCACAGCGGTAAAACTTATCTTGGAGAAGGCGTATTCCCCCTTGGTACGGTCATCAGCGGTTTTGGAAACAACGGCGAGGACCACACGGAAGGCGCCCGCTATAAGAATGTATTCGGTACTTACTGCCACGGGCCCATTCTTCCAAAGAACCCCGAATTTGCTGATTTCATTCTTAAAACCGCACTTTCCCGCCGTTTTCCCAGTGCGGATCTTCCCCCTCTTAACGACTGCCTCGAGATTCAGGCTCACAGATATATGTCGGCAAGACTTGCAATATAATTTTTTGCGGAAACTTTTTTCCTAAGAATCAAAAGACATAGCAAAATTCTCAATATGACATGGTTATAACGACGTTTGCCTTTTCCGTCGCGTGGCGGTAATCTGTCCGTCCTGCTGTCTTATGCTTTCCTTTCGGTCTGGCATACGTTTCTAATCTTCCTTAAGAATCATCCGCACAACCTCAATCCCCAGTGATACCGATGGTGTCAAGAGAAGTTCGCAATTTATGGACTCCGAAAATAAATCAAGCTGCTTTTTGTAGCAGGATCTGTATGGATTGTGGGTTAAGATACGCCCTCGAAACCGACTGACCTGCCCCCCGAAAAAGGATCCAATTGTTAGTAGAGAAAAGTCGTGGTAAAATAAAACAGAGGAATGATGAAAAATGCCACGAAAAACATACGGAGTCGAAGAAATAGTCGGGATTTTGAGAGATATCGAAATTTTGAACGGCAAAGGGAAAAGCATTTCAGATTGCTGCCGGGACAAAGGGATTAGTGAAGCAATTTATTATCGATGGAAAAAAGAATACAGT
>JAAYWX010000036.1 GCA_012516225.1 Clostridiales bacterium | reverse complement strand
CGCTCGTACTGGGCCTTGCTGCCTGTGGTTCAAAGAAACCTGCGTCGGAAACCGATACTCCCGCAGCTTCGGAGTCTCCGACCGCCGCTTCCGGACTTAAAATCGCTATTGTGACAAGCCCATCAGGCGTTGATGACGGCTCATTCAATCAGGCTTGCTATGAGGGGATTAAGGCGTTTATAGCGACTCATCCCGATGCAACGGTAACTCCGGTTCAAGAGCGCGATATGGCTAACGCTGTGAACGCAGTCGCAGGTGTTGTGGCAGACTATGACGTAATCGTTACTCCCGGTTTCCAGTTCGGACCCATTACCACAATCGCACAGGACAATCCGGATAAGCTCTTTATTCTTGTGGATTCTTATCCGACCGATCCCGCCGATACTACTAATAGCGTTGAAGTTGAAAACATTTATGCCATGCAGTTTGCAGAGCAGGAGAGCGGCTTCTTCGCGGGCGTTGCTGCGGCACTGGAAACAAAGACAGGCAAAGTGGCGGTTGTAAATGGTGTTGCCTATCCTTCCAACGTCAACTATCAGTACGGCTTTGAAGCCGGCGTAAAATATGCCAATGCAAAACTTGGAGCAAAGGCAGAGTGTGTCGAACTGAAGTCTTATGCCGGAACCGATGTTAACAAGAAGAATGTCGGCGGAAACTATGTCGGCGACTTTAACGATCCCGCAACAGGCAAGGTAGTGGGCAAGGCACTTATTGATGAAGGTGTCGACATTATCTTTGTCGCGGCCGGCAACTCCGGCAACGGCGTGTTCACAGCCGCAAAGGAAGCCAAGGATGTTAAGGTTATCGGCTGTGACGTCGACCAGTATGATGACGGCGTAAACGGTAGCAGCAATATCGTTCTGACATCTGTTCTCAAAAATCTGGCAATAAACGTTGAACGCCAGCTCAACGCTATTGCGGACAAGTCATTCAAGGGCGGAAACTATCTGCTTAAGGCCGATACGGATTCCACTGGATATGTTTCCAAGGAAGGACGCCATCAGCTCAGCGAAAACACACTTAAAGCCCTTCAGGAAGTCTATGAGCTTGTAAAGAACGGAACAATAGTTCCCCCCTCCAATTTCAGCACCGAAACGGTGGACAATTTCCCGGGACTTGCATAATCTGACAAAAACACGGCGCTATGCCGAAAAACCTGGAATTATAAAAAAGGACCGGCGCGGCAATGCCATGCCGGTTCTTTTTCTGCCCAAATTTCAGAAAAAACGGGGAAAAGGGAGATTGTGCTGAGACAGCAATTATTTTCAACATAAACATTTTACGATACTCTTTGACAGCACTATAAAAAACGAGTAAAATATATGCGAATACTGCCGCTGCAAAGGAGAATGCCGGGCATGGAAGAATATATTGTCGAAATGCGCCATATCACAAAGCGCTTTCCGGGGATTGTCGCCAACGACGACGTATCAATCTCAATAAAAAAAGGCGAGATTTTTGCGCTTCTCGGTGAGAACGGCGCGGGGAAATCCACTCTTATGAGTATGCTCTTCGGAATGTATGAGCCGGACGAGGGAGAAATTTATATAAGAGGGCAAAAGGTTAACATAACATCTCCAGCTCATGCCGCTCAACTTAATATAGGAATGGTTCACCAGCACTTCAAACTTGTGGAAAACTATACTATAACAGAGAATATTGTATTGGGGCAGGAGCCTGCTGCACGTTTTCTCGGATTTCTGCCTTCGGTTGACATAAAAGGGTCGGATAAAAAAATAGAGGAACTTTCCAGGCGCTATGGTCTTGAAGTGGATCCGAGAAAGAAAATTGAAGACATCAATGTTTCTACCCGCCAGAGGGTTGAAATACTTAAAATGCTTTACAGGGAAGCAGAGATACTGATTTTTGACGAGCCTACGGCAGTGCTCACTCCGCAGGAAATAGAGTTTCTGCTTGATATTATCAGGGAACTCAGAAACTCCGGAAAAACCATTATTCTTATAACCCATAAGCTTGAAGAAATAAAAAAGGTTGCTGACAGGTGCGCAATCCTGTGCAGAGGGAAGCTTGTCGGGGTTTTAGATGTCGCATCCACATCTACCAAAACAATGGCAAATATGATGGTAGGCCGAGAAGTTAGCTTTACTGTTGATAAAAAACCGGCAGAATTCGGAGCGGAGGTGCTGAAAATTGAAGGGCGGACGGTGAAAAACCGCGACGGACTTCCGGTCGTAAAAAATGTATCGTTTTCTATAAGAAAAGGAGAAATATTCGCTATTGCTGGCGTTTCGGGCAATGGTCAGACTGAAGTGGCGGACGCCATAACAGGGCTTGTACCTGCAAGCGGAGGGAAAATATTCCTAAACGGGAAAGACATTACGGACATGAGCGTAAGGGAAAGGATTACATCGGGTATTTCATATATACCGGAGGATCGCCAGGATGTAGGACTTGTGCTTGACTTCAGCCTTGCTGAAAACCTTGCCCTGAAGGAATATTTCCATGAACCGTTCTGCAGGAAGGGTATACTTCAAAATGAGGCATTTGAAGAGCACGGAAACCGTCTTATAAAGGAATATGATATCAGAAGCGGGCAGGGAATTTCGACGACCGTCCGTTCCATGTCCGGAGGAAACCAGCAGAAAGCAATTATAGCGCGTGAGATAGAACTGTCTTCAGAACTTATGATATTTGTTCAGCCTACCAGAGGGCTTGACATAGGTGCTATAGAAAACATACATAAACAGATACTCGAACAGCGCGACGCGGGACGCGCTATCCTGCTTATTTCGCTTGAACTGGATGAAATCATCGGGCTTGCCGATACCATAGGTGTTATGTACAACGGCGAAATGCTTAATATTGCCCCCGCAGAAACGCTTACGGCAAATCAGGTGGGCGAATATATGATGGGGGTTAAATCGGTATGAGCAAAAATCTAAAATCATCAGTTAATCCTGTTTCGCGGAGATTTGCGGGAATTATGGGGGATGAAAAGCGTCAGGCTATAACTATTCCTTTGTTTGCCCTCCTTCTTAGCCTTATAGCCGGTGCTATAGTAATACTTCTGCTGGGCAAAAACCCGCTTACGGCTTTTCTCGGTTTTCTGCAGGGGAGCGGAATTGTTCCTAAGCCCGAATATGCCGCCAAAAAAAGCATAGTGACCGACCTGCTGAGTACGATAAATGCGCTTACACCTATGATTTTTGCCGCTCT
>JAAYWX010000401.1 GCA_012516225.1 Clostridiales bacterium | reverse complement strand
CATCCAGCTTAAATTTGAGGTTCCTTTTTCCGCCTTGTCCGCACTGCCGCGCGCAGTGTTTATCCCGCTTATGTTAAGACTTTCAAAAAAACCGAATTTTTCAGCATATTCATATATTTTATCTGCACCAAGCTCCTGAGAAATATCGGAAAATGCCACATTGCACGAATTAGCCAGCGCCTGTTCTATAGTCTGTTGTCCGTGAGTTCCTGAGCAGCGCACCGTTTCTCCAGCCACGACCGTACTTCCCGAGCATGAGAATGTCCTGTTTTTTATGTCGGGTATATTCTCAAGTGCCGCGGCAAGCGTCACAAGCTTGAATACCGATCCCGGAGTATAAGCCGCGCCAAGACATCGGTTTATAAAAGCTCCCTCATAAGCTTTGTCAGTCAAATCCGGCGGATTGCTGGGGTCATAAGAAGGAGAGCTCACCATGCAGAGTATCTCTCCGGTTTTATAATTTGAAACCAGCACCGCTCCCTTTCTACCGTTCAAAGCATTGTACGCGGCCACATTGAGGGCCGAATCTATCGAGAGCCTGACCCTGCCGCCGCATCCGTCCAAACTTGATACTCCGTTTACAAAATCATATCCGGCAAGCCTGAAGTCAAATGCCGAAAGGGCACCCGTTCCTATGTTCCCGCCGTAATCTCCTACCGCGTGCAGACAGGCTTTGCGTACGGTCGGATCCGGGGAGTAGGAAAATACTCCATTGCTTGCGGCTGCAAGGACAACGCCGTTTCTGTCATACAGAACTCCTGTATCAAGAATTCCCTCATTGAATACGCTCTGATTTGCGCGGAGCATCACCCAGTCTTTCCCTTCGGTGTATAGGCGAACGGCATAAATGCACAGGCCTAAAACCAAAGCCGCGGCTATAAGCATTGCAAAATATGAACGATTTCTTATTTTTTTCATGCTCTGCGCCCCTTTCTTTCATTGCGTCTGTCAAAAAGGTCGCGTTCCGGAAATTCGTCCTGTTCGCCGTCCTCACCACCGTATTCGGCGCGTTCGGTAAACTCGTTACAATCCCGCATTTTTGACGGGTCTTTTATAATAAAGCTTGCGCTCTTTCTCGTATCGGTAGCCTTTATAAACGCAAGAAGCGCCCAGCAAGATATAAGACTTGAACCTCCTATAGAAACGAAAGGAAATGTTACGCCAGTAAATGGAAGAATGTCAAGCGAGCCGAAAACATTAAGTCCAAGCTGCACCATCATCATCGAAACGGCGGCGCAGCCAGCGATTACATAAAACGACGAGCGTCCCTGCACAGCGTTGTGCACTGTAAATGCGGCAAGCAAGATTATTGAGGCAACAGCACATATTGCAATAATAAAACCAAGTTCCTCGCTGACAAGTCCGAAAACCAGGTCAGTATCTGCCGCAATGACATTCTGAAGCCAGCCATTTCCCGCCCCGACACCGAAAAGTCCTCCGGATGCCGCAGCGGACATTGCGCGCGTCTGCTGATACCCAGAGCCGTTTACATCTTCCCATACATGTCCCCATGTTGCAAAGCGTTTTGCAATGTGCGGTTTGATACTTAGGGCAAGAAAACCCGCAAGCCCCGCTCCCGTAAGCGAAAGGACAACCGTTGCTATGTTGCCGCTGCGCATGAACGATATAACGAGAAACGTAGCAAAAAACACCAATGCCGTCCCGAAATCGCCCATTATGGCAAGTGCTCCTACGCATATTGCGGAAAACGTAATGTACATCAGCAGGTTTTTTCTTCTGTACAGCCTGTCCAACGTAGCCGCTCCCGCATATATATATACTATTTTAACAAATTCGGAAGGCTGAAAAGAAAATCCGCCGATAGAAATCCAGTTTTTTGCCCCGAAATATTCCGTACCAAGAACAACATTCACAGCAAGAAGCAATACTGCTGCGCTTGCCGCGGGCACTCTCATTGCCTTTACCCGCTTTAGGTCGCGCAGCCACCAGCCCAGTATAAGAAAAGCCAAAATTCCCGCTATAAGCAGGATTATCTGCTTCATCATTTTTTCAGGTACGGAACTTGCCGCAACAGAAAGCCCCAAGGTACTAAGAAAAAAGGCAAGCGTCTCAACTTCAAAACCTTTTCTGCCGATTGCTCTCATCACGATAAAGTAAAGCCACATTATTATAAACAGTGCAGTAAAGGCAAGGGCAATTGGTGCTTTATACTGTGCCTCTGCATAATATACCTGCTGGAACATAACAAGCAGTTCAAAAACTGAAACAAAACGGAACATAGTGCCGGGAGATACCATTTTCCCTGGTGCAGTTCTCCGCTCGGCAATAATTGCCCGTTCTTCCTCAGTCAGATTGAAAAATCTCAGCCTGCGGTCACCAAGGACAAGCAAGTCTCCATCTTCAAGTCTTGCTCCCTCCGGCGGTATCGGCGAATCGTTTATTTGCGAGGTATCGCCGTATCCTATATCATAAGCTGTCCAGTTCCCGAATTCATCCCTTATAAGAACCGCCTGTGTCCCTGAAACAGACGGGCTTCTGACAACGACATCACATGAACCGGCGCTTCCAACTGTACATTCCCAGTTCCGCAGCGGAACACGCGCTCCATCCGGCAGGTCAAGATATCCCCATACTTCGGGCTCATATTTTTCCTTAAACATCGAATAGGCACAGCGGGCAATAACCGCAATAGCGGCAACGGGAAGCATAAAACGGGAAAAATAAACAAGATAGGTCATAAAAGCACCGAGCGTCCCGGAAAAAGCTGTCTGCGCAAAAAAGTCGTTGATTGTCTGTACAAAGCTTTCCACTGCTGCCGCCCTCCTTCCGATATTTTAATAAAAAACAAAACGACCGCCGAATTATTTATCCGACGGTCATTATAGCATATATTTCCGTATTTTAAAACGAAAAAATCCTACTTGAGAACTACTCTGTTATAGTTCTTCTTTCCGCGTCTTAAAACTATGCCCTCGCCTCTGAGTTCATCAGCAGTAAAAGTTTTGCCGAAATCAGAAATTTTTTTGCCTTCGATCTCTACTCCGCCCTGCTGTACAGCCCGTTTTGCTTCGGATTTTGAAGGGCAAAGCCCGCTCAGAACCAGAAGTGCGGCAGCATCGATTTTGCCGTCTATAAGGTCGGCTTCCGTGATCTCGGTAGTCGGCATATTTGAAGCGTCACCGCCAGCGGAAAACAGAGCTTTTGCCGTTTCTTTAGCTTTTTCGGCTTCTTCCTTGCTATGCACAAGAGCGGTAAGATCATAGGCAAGAATTTCCTTTGCCTCGTTAAGCTGCGCACCTTCCCACTTGTCCATCTCGTCAATCTGTTCAATCGGCAGGAACGTAAGCATACGTAGGCACTTCAGAACATCCGCATCCGCAATGTTGCGCCAGTACTGGTAAAATTCATAGGGCGATGTTTTTTCAGGATCAAGCCATACGGCACCCGACTGAGTTTTGCCCATTTTTTTGCCTTCGGAATTGAGCAAGAGAGTTATTGTCATAGCATGCGCATCCTTACCCAGCTTCTTGCGGATCAGTTCCGTACCGCCGAGCATATTGCTCCACTGGTCGTCTCCTCCGAACTGCAGATTGCAGCCATCACGGCGGTATAGTTCATAAAAGTCATAGCTCTGCATTATCATATAGTTGAACTCAAGGAACGAAAGCCCCTTTTCCATGCGCTGCTTATAGCATTCGGCACGCAGCATATTGTTTACCGAAAAGCATGCTCCGACTTCCCGCAGAAATTCTATATAGTTTAAATTTAAGAGCCAGTCGGCGTTGTTAACCATAAGCGCCTTGCCCTCGGAAAAATCTATAAACTTGCTCATCTGTTTCTTAAAGCACTCACAGTTGTGCTGTATTGTTTCAACCGTCATCATTGTGCGCATATCGGTTCTTCCGGAAGGGTCGCCTATCATTCCTGTGCCGCCTCCGATAAGCGCAATCGGGCGGTTTCCAGCCATCTGCAGGCGCTTCATAAGGCAGAGCGCCATAAAATGCCCTACATGAAGGGAGTCCGCTGTCGGGTCAAAACCTATATAAAAAGTCGCCTTGCCTTCGTTTATAAGTTTGCTTATTTCTTCTTCGTTTGTAACCTGCGCAATAAGCCCTCGCGCCTTAAGTT
>JAAYWX010000400.1 GCA_012516225.1 Clostridiales bacterium | reverse complement strand
GGCTTATAAAAGTTATAGGCAAAGACGGACGAATACACACTAATTTTCAAATGACCGTTACGGCTACCGGCCGCCTTTCATCGACCGAACCCAATCTTCAAAATATTCCCGTACGCACCGAGCTTGGCGCCGAACTTCGAAAAATGGTTGTAGCTCCGCGCGGAAACGTGCTTGTTGATGCTGACTACAGCCAGATCGAGCTGCGCCTCCTTGCCCATATCAGCGGCGATGAAACAATGATAAAAGCCTTTCTTAACGGTGAAGACATACACGCCGTTACGGCCTCTCAGGTTTTCGGCGTTCCTTTAGGCGAAGTAACTAAGTTGCAGCGTTCCCGAGCAAAGGCTGTCAATTTCGGCATTGTCTACGGTATATCGCCCTTCTCTCTTGCGCAGGATATCGGAGTTTTTCAAAACGAGGCCAAGGTATATATAGACACCTACCTTGAAAAATACAGCGGCGTACGCGAATATATGAAAAATATAAGGGAAAGGGCTAAAATCGATGGCTATGTCACCACCCTTTTTGGCCGCCGCCGTCCTCTGCCGGAACTTAAATCTTCAAACTTCAATACCCGTTCTTTCGGTGAAAGGGTTGCCCTCAATACGCCTATTCAGGGCACCGCGGCGGATATCATCAAACTTGCCATGGTAAATGTCTACAAGCGGATGAAATCCGAAGGGCTGAATGCAAAGCTCATACTTCAGATCCACGACGAGCTTATTGTGGAGTGTCCTGAACATGAAGCCGAACGGGTAAAGAAAATACTGCACGAAGAGATGGAAAATGTCGTCCAATACAGTGTTCCTCTCGAATCCGACGTAAACGTTGGTAAAAGTTGGGGGGACGCGAAGTAAATGAGCGGCTTTGGGAATGGTCAGCCATGACGATAACGGATGTTAAACCTCACCATATCGATGAAATACTTGCGATAGAAAAACTTTGCTTTTCCTTGCCTTGGACGCGCAGGGATCTTGAAAATCAGATGAATTCGGACAACTGCATTTTTCTTGCTGCAGAGGATGAAACCGGTAAAATTTTAGGCTATATAGGGCTTATGCACATACTTGACGAAGGATATATTTCAAATGTTGCGGTAGCTCCCGAATACCGCCGCCGGGGAATTGCGGACACTCTCATAAACGCTCTTATCGACAGGACGAAAGCCCGCCTTTCATTTCTGACTCTTGAAGTCCGCGAAAGCAATTCCCCTGCTATCGCCCTTTATTCAAAACACGGCTTTAAACCTGTGGGAATACGCAGAAATTACTATGACAGGCCCAAGGAAAACGCCGTACTTATGACTTTGTTTTTTGACAGAGAGGAAAACTTGCAATATGCTGATAATGTCAATTGAAACTACCTGTGACGAAACCGCCGTTGCAATAACCGAAAACGGCAGGAAAGTACTCACAGACCAGATTTTTTCACAAGCGGACCTTCACGCCGTTTACGGCGGAGTTGTTCCTGAAATTGCTTCACGCGCACATGCCGAAGTCATCTCACAGCTTTCGGAGCGCGCAGTCGCGGCGGCAGGCATAGCCTAACGCGACCTTTCCGCAGTGGCCGTTTCGTATGCGCCTGGGCTTATCGGTGCCGTTCTTGTAGGCGTCAATTTTGCCAAATCCGCAGCTTTCGCACTCGGTATCCCTCTGATACCTGTCCACCACATTAAAGGTCATATAGCGGCAAATTACATAGCTTTTCCGGAGCTTGAGCCGCCTTTCCTATGTCTTGCCATCTCAGGCGGGAACACAATGCTTGTCGATGTCCGGACCTATACGGAAATGAAAATTATCGGCGAAACACGCGACGATGCGGCCGGAGAAT
This sequence comes from Clostridiales bacterium, assembly GCA_012516225.1. Lineage (GTDB taxonomy): Bacteria > Bacillota > Clostridia > Oscillospirales > Oscillospiraceae > UBA2658. The sequence continues at coordinate 4,821 of JAAYWX010000400.1, read as the reverse complement.
GCTTTGAAAAAACAGCTCGCATTCTCGGAATGCCTTATCCTGGCGGCAAGCATGTGGATGCCCTTGCCCAAAAAGGCGATGACCAAAAATATACCCTGCCCCATTCCCTGATTGAAGGCAGCCCCTATGATATGAGCTTTTCAGGACTTAAAACCGCCGTTGTAAATCTCGTACACAACGCTGAGCAGAAAGGTGAGGCTCTTGACAGGGAATCGCTCTGTGCGTCCTTCTGCCGTGCGGTCAGCGAGAGTTTGGTGCCCCGCACCATGGCTCTTGCCCGTGAGCTTGGCTATAAAAAAATAGCGGTTGCTGGCGGTGTCGCCGCAAACTCGAGGATACGGAAAGATTTCTGTACAGCCGCTGAAAAAGACGGAGTGACGCTTTATATTCCCCCTCTTTCCCTCTGCGGCGACAATGCCGCAATGATCGGCTGTCAGGGATACTACGAATACCTTGCGGGAAATACTGCGGGAAGTGACTTGAACGCTTATGCCAATATGGAACTGTAAGCCTTTTTGTGAAGATTGGCTTTCTTTGTTTTGGAGATTTTTGTATATCCCGCAGATTAGAAAGGCAAAAAGTTATGGAAATAATCACACATTCAGTGGAAGAAACCGAACTGGCCGGAGAAAATCTGGCAAAACATCTTTCTCCAGGTACGGTTGTCGCTTTATATGGGGATCTCGGCGCGGGCAAAACCGCGTTTGTCAGAGGCATGGCGCGCGGACTCGGATCTCCTGACCGCGTCACCAGTCCCACTTTTACAATAGTCAATGAATATAACGGCAATATTCCCATCTTTCACTTTGATATGTACCGCCTCGGCGGTGCCGATGAACTTTTCGGAATAGGCTGGGAAGACTATATTGCAAGAGGCGGAGTCTGTGTCGTCGAATGGAGCGAGAATGTTCCCGATGCTTTTGACGGATCCGAAATAAAAGTAGATATAGAGAAGCTGTCGGATACGGGCAGAAAAATAACCGTTGCGGCAGCAGAACAGGTGCTTTTTTAACAGGCGTCTTGAACGGGCGGTTTGATTGATGCCGGCGCACATAGGAGGTTTTTATGCTCATACTCGGCTTTGAATCCAGCGCAAAGTCCGCCTCCGTCGCCTTATGCGACGAAAACGGGCTTATATCACAGTATTTTCAAAACAGCGGCCTTACACACAGCCGCACTCTTCTTCCCATGGCGGAAGATATGCTTAAAAATCTCGGGCTTACTATCGGGGACATAGATTTAATAGCGGTTTCCTGCGGCCCTGGCTCTTTTACGGGGGTACGCATAGGAGTGTCTGTCGTCAAGGGGCTTGCTTGGGCATGCGACAAACCCGTATGCGGAGTTTCAACGCTTCTTGCTATGGCTTATAACGGCGTTTGCGCGCATGAAGGCAGCATCATATGCTGCGTAATGGATGCGCGCCGCGAACAGTTCTACAACGCCCTTTTTATCATGAGGGATGGAATTCCGGTTCGTCTTTGTGAAGATAGGGCAATCGGAGCGGATAAATTAGTGGAAGATATAAAAAATATAAATAAGCCAATATTTATTGTTGGAGACGGAGCGTCTTTATGTTATAATACTTTGAATAATTTTGAATTCCGTACGGTTCTCGCCCCCGAACCCATGAGATATCAAACGGCATGGGGCGTCTGTATGGCCGCCCGGCGGGAGCCGCAGCAGTCTGTTCACGAACTTCTGCCTGTGTATCTGCGCCTTAGTCAGGCTGAAAGGGAGCGTCAGGAGAGAATTTTCGGAAAATAAACATATAAGACAAACAAAGGGAGATTATTATGAGTAAAGTAACTGTTTTTGACCATCCGCTTATTCAGCATAAGCTGTCCGTAATGCGCGACAAGGATACGAGCGTCAAAGAATTCCGTGAGCTTGTTTCCGAGGTTGCCACGCTGATGTGCTATGAAGTGACGAGAGATCTTCCTCTTGAGGAATTTGAAGTTGAAACTCCGGTCGCAAAAGCAAAAGTTAAGCGCATAGCGGGCAAAAAGCTCGCTGTTGTTCCTATCCTTCGTGCCGGGCTCGGAATGGTCGACGGTATGCTTACCATGATTCCCAATGCCAAGGTCGGTCACATAGGCCTGTACCGTGATCCGGAAACCCTGCTTCCGGTTAAGTATTACTGCAAAATGCCCAAAGATATCGCAGAGCGCGACGTTATCGTGGTTGACCCAAAGCTTGCAACAGGCGGAAGCGCCTCGGCCGCCATCACTTTCATAAAGGAATACGGATGCCGGCACATTAAGCTGATGTCTATTATCGGAGCTCCGGAAGGCGTAAAAAAGGTACAGGAAGACCACCCCGATGTTGATATTTATGTCGCGGCTCTGGACGAACGTCTTAACGACCATGGCTATATTGTCCCCGGTCTCGGTGATGCGGGTGACAGAATATTCGGTACAAAATAACAAATAAAAAATATAAAGGGCGTCATCAGATTGATGGCGTCCTTTGCAAGTTATAGGGCAAATACGTTTCGGGCATAAACATTTTTCATCAGTCTTTAAAATGAACGTGGCTGTTTATATGGTCTATACAGAAGCAGTGATATCCGGCGCATTTTGAACAAAACCGAAATTCAAGGTTAGGATAGTCTCTGTCCGTTCTGCCGCACACCTCACATTTTCTGCTGTAAGGTTTATTTTCCTGACGCTGGTTGTATTGTTTTGCCGCTTTCTTAAAATCTATAGTTTTCTTTTTCTGCTTAAGTCTTTGTGGGCTTATCCTGTCAAACAGCCAGCCCCCGCAGAACATAAGGTAATTCAGTATTGCCACTACCGGCAGAAGGTTTATAGGGAAAGGATTGACTATCATCTCAAACAGGAAAAATGCAGCGTCAACATAGGCAAGCCATTTAATTTTTATAGGAATCAGAAAAAACAGAAGAACAACGGTTTCCGGAAAAAGCGTTGCAAAGGCAAAGAACATGGAAAGATTGATATACGAGGCATCAAGGCGCATATCCAGTCCGGTAACAAGCCATATAAGCGTACCATAAAGTACATTGAACAGCATGCCGCACAGATAATATATGGTAAATTTGCCTGCTCCCCACTGGTTTTCAAGAGTTTTGCCTATGAAATAGTAAAAATATAGCATCAGCAGCAATGCCAGCCCGCCCTGTTCCGGAACAAGTACAAAAGTGACAAGCCTCCATATCTGCCCTTTTGTAAAAACCGCCTCGGCGCTGAAAGAAAGCGCACCGATAAGAAGCTTTGCCGTATCCATCGCCCCGAACAGCCACACAACGGCATTGCCTACAACGATAAACATAATAAGGTTCGGAATTCCGAAGCCCGGATGAGTAATACAAAAACGGTCTATACGCCGCATTATGTTCTTCATATGCTAAATTCCCTCCGTCTGGAAATTTACGTTTTTTTAATCATACCCCGTTTTTTCCTTTCTGTCTATGCAAATTTTGTTAATTTAATAAACATGCGGGCAGAAAGCGGTATAAATATAAATATTTCACTTTAAGTTCGGTAAAATATGTGCTATGATAGTATATAATTTACTCTTGTAATATAAAAAATAACATAAATAAAAATTGCACGAAAAGAGGCATATTGAAATGCAGAACAAAATTACCAACAGAGTATTTACATCAGAGTCAGTTACCGAGGGACATCCCGATAAGATTTGCGACCAGATTTCTGATGCGGTTCTTGATACCATTCTCGAAAGCGACAAAAAAGCGCGCGTGGCCTGCGAATGCATAACAACAACGGGAATGGTTGTCGTTGTCGGCGAAATTACAACAGACTGTTATGTGGACATTCCGTCCATAGTCCGAAAAACGGTGGCGGAAATCGGATATGACAATCCGGAATACGGCTTTGACTGCAAAACCTGTGCCGTGCTCACGTCCATAGATGAGCAGAGTCCCGACATTGCCCTCGGCGTTAACAAAGCGCTTGAATTTAAAGAGGGACAAATGAATGATGATGCCGATACGGGCGCAGGCGATCAGGGAATGATGTTCGGCTTTGCCTGTGATGAAACTCCGGAACTTATGCCGGCACCGATCTCATATGCCCATAAGCTCTCACGCCGTCTTGCCGAAGTCCGCAAAAGCGGTGAACTTAACTGGCTTCGCCCGGACGGAAAAAGTCAGGTAACCGTCCAGTACGGTGCAGATGGTTCTGTGGAGAGAATTCCAGCTATTGTTGTTTCAACCCAGCACAGCGAAAGCATAAGCACAAAAGATTTGCGCGAAGCAATTATGGAGTGTGTCATAAAGCCTGTCATTCCTGCAAACCTTATCGACAGCAGCACAAAGTTCTTCATAAATCCTACAGGGCGCTTCGTTGTGGGAGGTCCGGTCGGTGATTCAGGGCTTACTGGGCGCAAAATCATAGTTGACACTTACGGCGGCTATGCTTGCCACGGCGGCGGCTCCTTCTCAGGCAAGGACCCCACAAAAGTTGACAGAAGCGCGGCCTATATGGCGCGTTATATTGCAAAAAACATCGTCGCTGCAGGGCTTGCTAAGCGCTGCCAGATAGAACTTGCCTATGCTATAGGCGTTGCAAGTCCGGTTTCGGTTTTCATAGACACACAAGGTACAGGAGTTGTTTCTGATGAGCGTCTATCTGAAATCGTCAGGGAGTGCTTTGATTTGCGCCCCGCCAAAATAATCTCAAAGCTTAACCTTCTCCGACCCATATACCGTCAAACGCGGCATACGGCCACTTCGGCAGAACCGATATAGACCTTCCCTGGGAACATACCGATATGGCGGATGAGCTCCGTGAGCGTGCCAAAAAATAACCTTTCTCCTGTCATCATATATCATAACTAATT
>JAAYWX010000399.1 GCA_012516225.1 Clostridiales bacterium | reverse complement strand
GTGCTGGCCTGATAAATTGAATACAGCTCAGAACGAAGAACGTCTGCAAAGCGAAAAACCACAAGAAAGCCAAGCATAAGAGAATCGGGTATACGGCAGGTTTGGAGTCCGCGTAGAAGATCTGCCACCGGAGTCCTGATCGTAAACAGAGCCATAAGAATCATGATGGAAATATGCAGAGCCATACCGACAGAAACTGTCATGCTTTTTTTTAAAAGCAAAGAAAAGACGATGACGGCGCATGTCACTAACGTGCATGAAACAAGTCCTTTCAGAGTTGACGAATCAAAGTCCAAGAGCAGGAGCAGGATTGCTTCGCCACAAAGTAGCATAAGTGTCCTGTTGTCCCATGTTGTAAAGCTAAGAGCAACGAGGAACGGACAAATAATCAGCTTGCAGACTGGGTGTGTTCTGTAAAGGACCTTATTCATTGACGTTAAGCTGCTTGAATTCCTTGAATATCCTTGTTGCCAGCCATGACCCGATGCCGCCGAGGGCCGCAGAACCCAAAAAGCCGGTTGACAAAGCCAGCGGGTTTGAAAACAGTGCTGAAAAAGTCGTATCATGCAGGCAGACTATGCCCATAGTTGTCCCGAAAACCATCATTGTTCCCATAAGCACAATCCCGAGTCCTATGGTAGAGGCAACGGTTATCTTTTTTCCGATTATCAAAAAATAGATGTCTGTGCAGAAACCCGCTGCAACAGTGAACACAAGTATGACGGGAGAAAAAAATACCATAGGCAGAGAGCAGATAAGCGTTGTAACGGTTCCGGCGCCGAACTTGGGAACGCGTACATAAGTGAGCGCAATAATAACTCCGAAAAACAGGCCACAGGAAATTGTTCTAATGCCGGGAAAGGTGATTCCGAGAACAAGCGGAACAGTAATGCAGCTTACGATAAGCATGGCTGCGGCCATAATTGCCATATGTACTATTTCCTTGTTTGTGAAATAACGCTTTGTTTTCTGCTTTTCCATTTTAAGAGCCTCCTTCTAAGTGTTCTTCAAATTCCATGAGAATCCGCATAAGCTTTTCCGCTTCCTCGGCTGAAGCTTTCCAGTATCCTCTTTGTTTGGCTTCATATAAGCGCATGGCTATTTCATTTGCAGCGTGGACATTGTTTTCCCTAAGCTTTCTCAGCATTTCATCGTCGAAGAGAAAAGTCTGTGCGGTTTTTTCCCAAACCCATTGCTCAACACTTCCGGTTGTTGCGGAAAGGCCTATTTGATACTGGATTCGGTCTGCTATTTTCTGAGCTCCGTGGTAATCGTGTTCAAGCATGGCATTTATCCACTTTGGATTGAATGTACGGGAAACTGCACCGCGTGAGATTGCGTCGGAAATATCTTCCGTACGAATGATTTCTGATGCAGTATTGGTGGCAAGCATTTGGGGCTTTTCCCCGCGATTATTTTCCACCGCCTTGGAAAAACCTCCGAAAAACTCATAGTAGTGGTCCAAATCGGTAACATCGTACTCATAGGTATCCTGAACTTGACTGATCATCTCTACCTGCGACAGCAGAATTTTATTGAGTCTGCGGTTTTCGGCACCGCTGATATTTCTGCCGTAAGCATAGCTCATATCCCGTTCGTAACTTTCGCCCAATTCCCTTTCATCCTGCCATGCCGCGTTTTCTATCATTGTCGTTAAGCTGGTGCCGTATTCGCTCTCCCTCGGCCCGAATATACGGATAAAGGACATTTCTTCTGCCGATTTTTTATCTATTCCTTCTGAAATAAGCAGGCTGCATATGGACACTGCTTTGTCATAGACGGCGTTGTCCGGTTCATCCAATTTGGCAGCAATTCGAACAGCGTCATCCAAAAGGGCGACAAGGTTGGGGAACATATCACGGAAAAAGCCGCAGATCTGGATCGTAACGTCTATACGGGGGTGTGTCAGTTCCTCCCGCGGAACAGGTTCTATCTGAGTGAACCATGAGCCTGTCTCGGATTTAATGCGAACTCCAAGATACTCCATTACCTGCCCTACTGTTTCTCCGCAGGTTTTTGCCGTTTCAAATCCCCATAATACAACGCCAACGGATTTAGGGTATTCGCCGTTTTTGCCGCGGTATTGCTTCAGAGTATTTAGTGCAATTGTTCTGCCGCGTTCAAGCGCAGATGCGGTAGGTATGGACAGTGGATTGAATTGATAGAGGTTACGGCCGCTTGGGAATACTTCCGGATTTTTCAGAACGTCTGCAGCAAGCCCGGATCCGGCATAGCCTCCGCTTAGGGCATTTATAAGACCGTCAAGTTCAAAGTCACTTTCAATGTTCTTTAAAACGCCTGTTATAAAAGCTTTCTGATCTTTAAGCTCCGGTGGCGCTTCTTCGCCCCGAATCCATGCTGAAATCAGTTCTCTTGCTTTCAAATCATACTCAATAAGTTTGGGACTTTTTTGTTCAAGCATTTTGGTATAGTCAAATCCATCCTGTTCCGCAAGAACGCGATTGACAGACTTGATACCGCCGCGGTCAAAGCGCATAACGCTTGCGAGAAAATCAATCCGTTCCTTCTCTTCCATGGTATTTCCAAAAGTGTGCAGACCAATCGGGATAAGGGAGCGCTGCAGGTCGGTAAGTCTTCCTTCAATCGCTTCAAGATCCCCTTTTAAATCCGCCCAGTTGTTTTCTTCAGCTTTTTGGCGGATTTCTTCCTCAATTGATGGTACCCGCTGAGAATTCATAAGTCTTGCCTCGTGAAGTTCGTCAAACAGCTCCCGCAATGCAAGATACTCTCCATAAAGCCCTGCACCGTCAGCTGATGGGGTGCTGTACCCGATGAGGGTCGCCAAAGACCGACGCTTTGCTGTCATAGCTTCGGAAGGGTTTCCTACCTGATAAATATAGAAATGCGGCAGATCACCTATTAAAATATCCATATCACAGTTTTTGGAAATAGTCATTTCTTTGCCGCGCATAAACTCAAGCGTGCCATGTGTGCCTATATGGATAACGGCGTCCATATTTTTTTCCAGCCACCGGTAAAAAGCTGCGTACTGGTGATGCGGCGGGATGGATTTGTCATGATAAAACTTTTGCGGATCCTCATGACAGCCGCGGCTTGGCTGAAGCGTAACATAGATATTTCCGAAACGGAGATACGGAATTCGTATTTTCCCATCGTAGGTGTTGACTGCTCCGGGGTATGTGCCCCAAATTCCCTCAATATCCTTTTTAAGCTCTGGGCAGGAAGACAACAGGTTCTCATACTCATCTTTATCGATTAGTGCGCCGCAGTGCCTGCTGCTCCACTTTGGAGAGTTTACAATATTGTTTTCAAGGAAAAGCTCCGAAATATTTTCAGGTATTTCCCCGACGTTATAGCCCTCTTTGTCCAGTCTTATCAGAATATTTCGAATGCTCTCAAAAGAATCGAGATATGCCGCATTTGCAAGGTTGTGGTCTCCGGGAGGATAATTGTAAACTACAAGCGCCAGCTTTTTCCGGCTGTTGTCCGTTTTCTTCAGCTTCATCATACGCCTGATTCTTCCGGCGCAGCGTACAATACGGTCGTTAATCGGAACTACCGCTTCAAATTCCGAACCTGCGATTTCCTCAGTTGCGCAAAGAAGCAAAGGCTCGATTCCGCCGTCTGTTTCGGGCAAAACAATGTTTGCCAAGTAGTCTACGGGAGAGATCCCGTTTTG
>JAAYWX010000398.1 GCA_012516225.1 Clostridiales bacterium | reverse complement strand
TCCCTGTCCTGACGTATTGCAAGGTCAAGGTCAAATTCAAGGTGTGTATCAGGCTTTGCGTTAAAGAAAAACCTGCACGCATCTACACCGATTTCATCCAAAAGGTCGTTGAGCGTAAGCGCCTTGCCCGTACGTTTGGATACCTTGACCACCTCATTTCCTCTAACGAGGCGAACCATCTGCATAATAAGGAAGTCAAGCCTTTTATTCTGCAGTCCGAGTACCGGAGCGGTCATCGACGCGGCAAATCGTATGGAGTGGCCGTGATGATCTGCCCCCCAGACATCTATAACCCTGTCAAACCCACGTTCAATAAATTTGTTGCGGTGATAGGCTATATCAACTGCATAATAGGTATAAAAGCCGTTTGCGCGACGCAAAACCTCATCCTTGTCAGCTCCAAGCTCGGTGTTTCGCAGCCACAGGGCCCCGTCCTTCTCATATGTGAGCCCCGAATCTTCAAGTAACTTGATTGTTTCCTCAACATAGCCGCTTTTGTGAAGAGAGCTTTCAAGAAACCACTCGTCAAATTCTATGCGGTAGCGCTCAAGATGCTTTTTCATAAGCGCTATATTATGGGGCAGCCCAAACTCCACAAAAGCGCGGCAGCGCTCCTCACTGCTTAGATCAACGTATCTGTCGCCATTGCGCTCATATATAAGTCTGGCAAGTTCTTTAATATCGTCTCCATGATACCCGTTTTCAGGAAATTCAACCGCTTCCTCACCTTTTACTATCTGCAAATAGCGGGCTTCGATAGATTTTCCGAACAGATCCACCTGATTTCCTGCGTCATTGACATAAAACTCACGCCAGACATCATATCCCGCTTTCTCCATAACAGAGGCTAAAGCATCTCCAAGAACGCCTCCGCGGGCATTTCCGATAGTCATAGGCCCCGTAGGATTGGCGGAGACGAATTCAACCATAACTTTTTCGCCCTTGCCCTCATCGGAACAGCCGTAATTTTCCCTTTCTTCCCGGATTGTCTGCAGAACTTTCCCATACCATTTATCGGAAAGCCTGAAGTTAAGAAAGCCTGGTCCGGCAATCTCAACACTTTCAAAGTAACTTCCGGACAGGTCCAAATTTGATGCAAAAATCTCCGCAAGCTTTCTTGGCGGCATTTTAAATGCCTTAGCTCCCGCCATGGCATGGTTTGCCGCATAATCGCCGTTTGCGGCATCCTTGGGTATTTCCACCTTTCCCTGCGGGAAACCGCTGTCCGTCAGAGTGCCTTCGCTTATTGCCTTTTTATATGCCTTTTCAAGCAATTCGTCAATCGACTGCTTTGCTTCTTCAATCAGGTTAGCCATTGCACCCTTCCTTCTTCTGTTCACTGACATTTATTTTAAACATATTATGCCCTATAACCGAATGCTGAAAATCTACAATATAGTCTATCTCCATATCACCGCCGTGTTCATCAAGCGAAACCGATATGCTTCTGGTATCAACTCCCATAGTTGCGGAACCAAACGGCGTTTCATAAAGAAAATTATGTTTTTTCCCTTCTTCAAAAACCATACGGCTGTTAAGGTTTCCTTCACGCGTCATGATAACGCCCATGGGGCTTATTGTGAAAGATGTCCTTGTCCCTTCAAGCCCTGTCAGTTCACTTTCCATGTATGACAGTATTCCCTCTCCGTTTTCAAATGCAAAAACACCATCTGTTACAAGTTCTATTACATTATCCCCGCCATGTGGGTCATTTTGAGTTCCTTTAATCGAAATAATAACATCTTTCATTTCCATATAAAAATTCCTCTCGGAGATTAAAATCAACTTTTAAGTAGGATCTCAAACCCTCTTTGAGTTATCTATGCTTCAAATATCAAGGAAATAACCCTTTTCCTCAGCATCGGATTGCTACGGTACCTGAGCCGCTTACTTTTCAGTGTAATACCGTCAAAAACTTCTCTAACCTTTTTAAACCTTCTTAGTCTGTATCTATAGAAATGTGTGAAATTTTGTTCAATAGTAGCTAAAATTTGCAATCGTTTTTTAAGGTAAAAATACCATGTGAGGCTAAAACTGCCAAAATGCAACGGCGGTATTATATTACATATTTTGCGTCTGGTCAAAGGGTTCAATCTCAATAAGTTCAGATGAAATGTCACGTTTCAGCATAAGCTGAGCCGTATGTGCGAAACGTGCAAAATCCCCAGTCGTATAATATTCCGTTTTGTGAAATTCCCTCTCTGCGGTCATTCCGTTTTTACAAAGATATGAACAAATGCTTCTTGCGGCAGCGGCTCCGGCACTTATCAGCCTAACTTTTCCGCCCATATATTCGCTTATAACATCCGAAAGAAGCGGGTAATGAGTACAACCTAAAATAATCGTATCTACATTTGCAAATTTAAGCGGCGGCAGATATTCCTGTACAGCTTCATACACCCTTATATCATCCTTGTCAAAAATCCCGTCTTCAACCATAGTGGCAAATTTGGGACAGGCCTTTGCCGTAACCGAAATCTCCGGCGCCAGTTTTTTTATAAGTTCTTCATATGTGCCAGCTCTTACGCTTGCTTTTGTCGCTAAGAGTCCTATATTACCGTTTTTTGTACATTCCACTGCTTCACGCACCGCCGGCTCCACAACCCCAAAAACTGGCACAGGGCTTTCTTTTATTAAAATTTCAAGTGCATTTGATGTTGCTGTACCACAGGCAACAAATACGGCCTTCACATCCTTTTCCAGCAAAAATTGTAGATTCCTGCGCGACATTTCTATTATTTTATCTTGCGGTTTTTCCCCGTAAGGCATATTATATGAATCACCCAAATATATAATATGCTCATAAGGCAAAAGACCTAAAAGTTCCTGTGCGGCGGTAAGTCCGCCCAGTCCTGAATCAAATACGCCTATGGCTCTGTTATCCATATCCACGCTCCTAAATTTTCATGCCGTTTTATAATACATCTTTTTAATTTATATTACAAGTGAAAGTATATTTGTCGTATAATTTGTTATATAAATTTAGTAGAATTTTTCATACATTTTTGATATAATCACAATCGGAAGATAAAGAATTCAACACCCCGTCTTGCGGTTAACCGCTGTTTATGTTATGACAGCACATTATATCAGCCCCCGCCGATATAATATATTAAGAGCGGTCAGCGGCTCTGCCGCATCGCTTTGAAAGGAGGCCGTTATGGATATTCAGCTTAGTATGAAAGAATTCCGGCATTTGCTTGACTTGGTTTACATCGGGAACTGGATTTTAAACTCCACGAGGGGCAACGATCGCTTTGAGGAATATGACCTTTTGCAGGAAAAATTCTTTGCGCTCGCAGCTCAAAACGGTCTGCCAGAACTTGCAGAAAACTATTTCGGTCATATTTTCCCTTCCCGAGCTTATGAAGAAGGCGGCATTCATGATGCCATTGCCGACTATGAAGATGCAGTATTTTTTGACATTCTTGCGGAAGAACTTGCAAGGCGTGATATGAGCGAGGAACATTTAAATCCAAACGATATCGATGAGCTTACAGCAAGAATGGATAGCTATATGGCCGAGTTTGAAATGAACGGAATTGAAAATATCTCTCTTAATATTTAAGTCTTAATTTCTCTGTATAAATATCTTATCATCACAGATTTTTCCTGCTGTCAGAATACAGAGAATACGACACGGCGGGTTATTAATCTTCCACCCATTTTCTGCGACGGTATTTTTCATATTTCACCTCCTTTTGCGGGATAATATCCACAAAAGGGGGTTTTTATTTTGAGCTACTTCAATATGTCAAAGGAAGCATACGGGGCATATGTAAAAAAGAAGTCTCCTGATTCAAAACTGCTGCCCGATATGCTGAAGGCCTTTGCGGTCGGCGGTGCTATATGCTGCGTCGGTCAGGCAATTATGAACCTTTTTTTAAAATCCGGAATAAGTCTTGATCTTGCCTCCTCACTAACAAGCATAAGCCTTGTCTTTATAGGCGCGCTTCTGACCGGTCTTGGCGTTTATGACGATATCGCTAAAATCGGAGGTGCAGGCACTCTCGTCCCAATAACAGGCTTTGCTAACTCCGTAGTTTCTCCAGCGCTTGAATTTAAAACAGAAGGTTTTGTAACCGGAACCGGAGCAAAAATGTTCATCATTTCGGGTCCGGTAATAGTCTACGGCATTTCTGCCTCAATAATATACGGTCTCATCCTTTGGGTACTCAGCTTAATAAAATAAATAAAACGGTCATTGCTCCTTTCAGGAACAATGACCGTTTTAAGCCGATTTCACACAAGCTCAATAACTGCCATTTCGGCGGCATCTCCGCGGCGGGGTCCAATACGATAAATACGCGTATAGCCTCCGTTGCGGTTCGCATACTTTGGCGCGATTTCATCAAAGAGCTTCTTTGCTACATCTTCTCTTGTGATGAAAGAAAGTGCCTGACGATAGTCGGCCAGTGACTTGTTTTTTCCAAGAGTTATCATCTTCTCGGTCAGCGGTCCGATTT
>JAAYWX010000397.1 GCA_012516225.1 Clostridiales bacterium | reverse complement strand
CGGAATCGGCGCTTTCGATTTCAACCACACTATTGCTGGATTTTAGATATATTCGGGGGATTATAAAGGCATCCAGCAGGACAAACAGCGTGAACAGAGCAAGAACGGCAGAATAAATTTTTGTCCAAAGACTTATCCTTTTGCCCATAAGTTAAAGCTCCTTTTCCGTTTCTAAATGCCTTTTTCTGAAGATTACAAATTTTTGCACAAACCAGCTTGCTGAAAAGAACACCACCTCAGTCAATATTTTTGCGCAGTATTTGTTTATTCCGAGAGAATTTGCAAGGAAGGTCAGCAGAAGCGTATTTCCGACAAGAATAAGCGCCGCCAAGGAAAAATACTGCGCGGAGGTTTTAAAAACGCTGTCTTTGCTTTGGAATACAAAATTTCTGTTCAGCGTGTAATTAACGGCTGAACTGGCGATGCGCGCCAGAATATTTGACAGAGGTATGCTAAGTAAACTGCCGAGGCTGGAGGTCAAAGCGGAAAGCATGATGTATGCTGTGTAGTCAACGGCAAATCCAACCAATGAGGAAACTACAAATTTTATGATTTCGCGGTATATACGGAGAGAGTCCTTGACAGGGCTGAAATGAGAAGAAGAATTGCTGTCGAAGTATATAGTTTCAATTTCAACTTCCTTAACCGGAATTCTGCGGCGAGAACATTCAAGCAGCACATTCATTTCATATTCATATCTTTCTCCGTCCACATTGAGCATAAGAGGAATCAAGGATGCTCCGAACGCACGGAGTCCTGTTTGGGTATCGCTTACATCCAATCCGGCAGCCAGCTTGCAGACAAAGCGCGTTACAGTATTCCCGAACCGGCTTCTTGCGGGAACATCACGGCCAAAACGGCGGCAGCCGAGGATTAAGCTGTTTGTGCAGGTACAAGCGGCATCGGAGACCTTGATTGCGTCATTTATACTGTGTTGTCCGTCCGCATCAACGGTTACAATGACGGAGTTTTCGGGAAAATGTCTTTTTATATAGGCAAGTCCCGTTTTCAGCGCACGACCTTTGCCTTTGTTCGTATCATGAACAAGTACGTCGGCAAAGCGTTTTGCCGACGAAAAGATTTGCCGGTAGCTGTCCCCGCTGCCGTCGTCGACTATAACGGTGTGAAAGTGCGCGCTGCTGAGCTGGACTGTAAGATCAAGCAGTAAATTTGAGGGTTTATATGCAGGGATCAGAGCGATTTTTGGTGAACTGCAGGGCATTTTAACCGCCTCCTGTTTGTTTGGCTCTGTTTTTATTACACAGCGCAAACCTTAATTTTGCCTAAAACAAGAGGTGGAAAGGGAAAATTTTTTTCATATAAACTGGACGGTTATCTGTAAAACAAACAAAGAATAAAAATCCCTGTGGTAGAATAGCTTAGATTTAGGCGGTCTTGCTCCGGATTTCTGACGGAGTGAGACCGTTTTTCAGATTGATGCGTTCATAATTGTAAAACTGTACATATTCAGCCACTGCCTGCTCAAGTTCATTACGGCAGGTAAATTTCATTCGGTACAGGCATTCTGTTTTAAGTGTACCAAAGAAGTTCTCCATAGCAGCGTTGTCATATGGGCATCCCGGGCTTGGACATAGACGGATGAAAATGGTACTCTTGACTCAGGTCAAAGTATGCTTGTGAGGTATATTGAGACTCCTGGTCGCTGTAGAGAACAAGTCCACCAGCGACATTCTCTTTGTGTAAGGCATCTCGGATAGTATCTGTCACTAATGAATCAGTCATGTCATGATAGGCCCCACACAGGTCTACCACCACGCACAGATACAGCATTCCTTTTGCAGTAGGAATGTAGGTAATGCCCGT
>JAAYWX010000396.1 GCA_012516225.1 Clostridiales bacterium | reverse complement strand
CCCTCATAGAGTGCGGCGAATCCAGCATCTGAAAACGCGGCTTCCACAAGCTCCTCCGCCGGAATATTTCCGCCGGGGATCAATGCATTGCGTAGAAAGCTTGCATCTCTGCCCATGCGTAGCGTTCTCACTGTCGCACGAAGATTTGCACCGTCAGCAGAAAGCTTTACATAGTCCGACAGAAACGGTGAATAAAGTTTATCGGAAAGTTCTTGCATCTCCGCAAAATATGCTTTATCCAAAACAAAATCCGCAAGCTGGGAGTTTTCTGTACGCTTTATGACGCTTCTTGCTTCTTGTATAGCATCTCCAAGTTTTTTAGGCAGTGTCGAATAATCTTCCGAACGATATGCTTCTGATATCGTTTCAGCCGGCACCATTCCAGAATCGGACATAAGGTGCTCTCCGTCAACATCTGCGCTCTCAGACTTCAAAAGAACCTTAGCATTATGATAATCATACTTCAGGCAAAAAGCTTCAATAACAGCATGTTCCGGAATAAGCGAGCTTATATCTGCAAATATTTGTGCTCTGTGTGCGGAGAGAGTTTTTTCAACCCCCTTCACATCCATGCCCGACATATCCGCATAGCCGCAGTCCATAAGTATCTTGGCGGCCTCGTCGAATCCTGGTGCGTCCAGCATACGATCCATCTTGTCACGGGTAAGCATTTTCGCTTCTCTTGCCCTCAATGTGTAGGACAGAAACAGATAGTCGTAGTCTGTAATTTTTTTGTTTGACAAGCGCTCTCCTCCTTGTCGAAAGGATTTTAAGTCCAAACAAAAGCGCTATTCGGAAAAGAGTATATCTGCAACCTGCGCCGCAATTTCTCCTTTTGAAAGCTCAATGAGTTTCTCAACCGTGCAGTTTACCTCAATATCACCCTGCCGGACTACAATTCCGCCTTTGAAATCTCCCGTTATTTCACTGACCGTAAGTTTTGGGAGAAGTCCGCGCTTTTTTGCTATCTCGTTTGCGGCTTTAATAACCGCTTTTGAATATTGCGCCTTATCCCTCTCGTTAAATACGACTTCCTCAAGCCCTGTGCTTATGGCATTCCCTGCAAGCCTTGCAAGGAAATCAACATATCGGTCTTCGGGAAGATTGCAGATTCTTTTCTCCGCCTCCTCGAAAATACGGGACACGGTTTCTTGCTTCATGGCGAGGATACTCTTTTTCGACTCCATTACGGCAGTACTGGAGAGGCGCTGAGCCTGAATCTCACATTCCTGTGCTCCTGCCGTAACCGCTTTCCAGTATTCTTCCTGGGCAATTTTGTCGTAATATTCCTTTATACTGCGGCATTTTTCAGCCGTTTCCGCCTGCATGGCGGCAATTTCCTCGCGGGTTTCGGCTGCAATGCGATCGGTAATTTTTTTAATTCCGTCCATAATTTAACCCTTTCCTTCACCAATCGTACGGCACATTCCGATTATATGATAATTATTATTTATAGAATAAACCGGTAAATGCACCCCATCCGCCCGATTCGCGTTGGGGCGGGATCGGCTTCAAACGTGCTGAACAGTATGTGCGAGGATAATAAGCTGTTTAAGCTCATTATGCCGCACTGTTAATACCGATGAGCATAAGGAACGAGGCAAGCAGGCACAAAATCGCATAGAACTCAACTATAACGCAGAGCATAACGCCCTTGCCCATTGCATCCGGCTGCTTTGCCATAAGGTGTATAGAGCTTACCGCTACGCGTCCCTGATATATTGCGGAGAACAAACCACCGATAGCCATAGGCAGACAAGCAACCGCATAGAGAAGTCCCTTATAAACATCCATTCCGACGGCGGTTCCGTTCAGAACGCCCATCCACATTACTTCGATAAACCAGATAACGAAACCGTAAAGTCCCTGAGTACCGGGGATAACCTGAAGAATCATTACTTTTGAGAACATGTCGGGTTTTTCTCTCAGAAGCCCTGCACCTGTTTCACCGGCCATACCTGTACCTTTAGCACTTCCTACGCAGCAGAGAGCCGCGGCAAGTCCGCCGCCGAGAATGCCTAAAATCATTCCTCCGTAAGTGGAGATAAATGTGCTGATGGTTTGCATTTGTTAATCCTCCTCAATAACATTTACATAGTTTGTCTTTATTGCAAGGGGGCGATAAGGTTTTCCGCCCTCCCTGTAAAATTTACCGAAAAACTCAAGATACTGAAGTCTGAATGCATGAACAAAAGAACCGATTATGTTAAGCCCCAAATTGAGCAGATGCCCTATTATAAAAAGTACCGCGAAGCCGATTATATTCCCTGTCAGTGCTCCAAGCGTGTTGAAAACACTCGCTATAACCGCTCCTGCAAGCATGAGCGCCATCAGTCGGCAATATGATAGGACATCTCCGAACCATCCGCTTGCAATGCTATACAAGCTGAAAAGCCCTCCTCCTATTTTCCCGCCGATAGTCGGACTTGACCTTCCCTGAGTAAGAACGAGCATAATCACTCCGGCGAGCGCCACATACCAGGTAATGCCGAGTACTCCGAGTGCAACCCCTGCAAATAAAAGCCACAGTGATCCAACATCGAAAACCGCATCAAGCCACTGTCCGTCACGAATAAGCATATATCCGTTTATGGCAGTACCCACTATGAGTTGTATAAATCCTATTATAAGTGCACCTATAAGGGCCGTCATAGGATCGGCAAGTGGATTTATCAGCGCCGGTATTTCTACGTTTCCTCCGTACATTCCCGCGATTTTAGGGATAGCGTCACCGAAGAACGACCCTGACAGTGCGCCGAAAATCGCCGTAGATACGCCGCAGATCATAATAAGCGTTGCTGCGTAGCCCTGAGAACCTTTAGGCTTGGCCTTGTACTTATACAAAAGCCCGCCGAGAACGAGAATCAGACCATATCCAAGATCAGCAAGCATTATGCCGAAGAACATCGGAAAGAATATGAACAGGAATGGGTTCGGATCTATACCGTTGTATGCGGGCAGACTGTACATTTCCGTAAGCATGGAGAATGGACTTGTAAAACTGTTATTCCGCAGTTTTACCGGAACATCCGCGAACTCATCCGCCGACGGTTCTGAAACTTCCCACGCGCAGTCGAACTTTGAAAGTATGTCCGCAAGTTTTTTCTCCTTTCTTGCAGGAACCCACCCCTCAAAGTTTATAGTATAGTCGGTGCAGAGAAGTTTCTCTGCATTTTCCGCTTTCTCAGCTTTAACAAGCAGTCTGTCGGCACAGAGTTTAAGCTCGTCTCTTGATGAGGCAGCAGCTTTAATCTGTGAAACGAGGTGTTCTTTTTCTTTCTCAAGGTCCTTAATTTTTTTGTTAAGCTCTGCTATGTTTTCTGACGCCGTTCCTTTTAGGCTGCCGACAGAAGAAGGGGCAAACCCGAATTTGCGCATAGCCTCGAGAAACACCGCCTGATTCTCTTTCAT
>JAAYWX010000395.1 GCA_012516225.1 Clostridiales bacterium | reverse complement strand
TTTTCATATAGTGTATCTACCCAGAGAACCGAAACTCCCGTACCTGATCGTTCAGCCCCTTTGTCATCTCGCTGACCGGGCTACGGAAGATGTTTTCAATGCCCAGACTGCGGGCCAGCTTCTCCATCTTCCGGGTAGACACGCTCTGTAAAAAATGCCTCCTGAATGACCTGAATCAGCGCCGCCTCGCTGCGCTTGCGCTCCGTGACAAAGAACGGGATATAGCTTTGTCCCAGCAGTTTGGGTACAATAAGATACATTGTCCCCATATGTGTATCCAACCGGCGGGGCGCTAGCCGCAGCGATAGTCGCTGCGAGACGGGATGTGCGCATTCTTTTCCGCACCAACGATTCCGCAGGCTTCTACCTCCATGAGCTTCTTACATAGCCACTCCAGCATACTGAGCATCGGTTCCGGCTTGCTCATACATTTGAGTATCGAATCCGTGAGACCTGTGATATTCTTTCCTTGAGCCATTGGTTGTTCTCTCCTTCTTTGAATGTTTCGACACCATTCATTTTACCGGAGCCCCAATGGCTTTTCTATGCCTTTATGAAATTGCGAACTTTATTGTGCATGTCTTGACAAATATGGAATTATATGTTATATATTAGTTATAGTCATATTTATAAATATATTCATTTTAATGAATAAGCCGGATAATATGGGAGCAAATTCAAGTGTACGGAGAGGGTTAGCAAGAATATCAGTACTTATTTTAGTGTGCATTGAGGTTATTTTGGCTTATCCAAACAGAGCAGTAGCTTTTGAGTACCAAAATACAAAATATCTTGAAAATTCATTATTAAATGATGTGAACTTTATTGCAAACGCTGATGTTTATAAAAAAGTCGTTAATGGTACATATGTTTACGAATTTATAAAAAAATAAGTCTATGATTACGGTTGACTCTGACGCTCAAAAGGTTACCAGTAATGTTGCACAAGTAATTGCATATAGTGAGGCAGAGGCTGTTCAGGTAGAGCAAAATATACAACGGGCACGTAGGCAAAGTTTAATGAGCTCTGGCGGAGGCTCTCTTAATCAGTATGACTGGTTTTTAGGCAGTTCACTATATTTAGAATTAACAGTAGATTATTCTCAGAAGAAAATCGGATCAAATACTTTTTATAGAATGGAGAAAATTACTTCAAAGTATTCTGTTAACTCTGGAACTATAGTTACTGCTGCAGCTTTAAATTTTGGGGTTCAAGGTGTAGGTGAAGATGGTAATCCCGTATATAAACAAGAAAATTATGATATAACATACAGTGGGAATCCTTATTCAACAACCGCTCCCAGTTCTTGGGCATATGCGAGACAAGGTGATATGATGGGCGCCGGATTTCAGGTCTATGCAAAATGTCCCGGTGGAAATGCAAACTTATATTCTGTTGCAGTATCTGTATTTAATTGATTTTGAACGGCAGGCAAGCAGATGATAATATGATGTTTGCCTGCCGCTTAACTGGAAGGCGGTAATTTAATGGGTGATTTTAAACCAAATAGCAGACCACTGATTGCGATAGCAATTATTATGCTTATCCTTATTCAATTCACATCATGTGCGCCCGAAAAATCTGCAGTAAATCAAAACATTGCTCAGTACCTTAATATTAATAAAACAAAAAATTTAGATAGCTACATCCAAGATCTAAATTTAAAATCAAGTAAAGACGGTATTACTGTTGATGTGAAACAATCCTTCGGAAATGAAAAGACAGTATACATAGCTTTTGAGGTTCTTTTCCCTGATGATGTAAAACTTCCAAGCAATGATAATGAAATAAATATTATGCCCCAAACAATACAACTGATTTCAGATGAAAACAATTCTTTAAATGGTTTCTCAGGTATATATCCTATATGTATAAATAAAGAGAATAATTCAATAAGTTATATATATTTTTTCGATGGTGAAGAAATTTGCTTTAATGGTACAAAAGTTACTCTGACTATTAATGAATTCAGGGATACAACTGAAGATGGTTGCGTTTCTCCGAATTCCTTCTCTGTTTCATGGAATCCAACAAATATAAGTAAAACTAAAACATTCGATATATTAGATAAACATGACAAAACAATAGGTTATGCAACGTTGTCGCCCTTGTCTTTAAGCGTTGCCATAGACCAGTCTGTTTTTGTTTCGTATGAGGAGTTAATTGAATCCGTTAAACTTATAGGAACGGATGGAACTGCCCTTGATATAAAATGGCGCAGCAGCGGAAGCAGTGACAATAACATGAGAAAAGCGCATATGGTATTCAATGAATTGATTGACCCGGATACTATGCAGAAAATCATTATCGATGATTATGCTATTAACCTTCAATAAAAAGGTAATGTCAAGAATTTAAAACTGACCCAAACTCCTTAGAAATTGGAAGCGATAGCTTCAATTCTGATAGAATAAAGTTAAAGAATAAACGATTGGAACGCAAAAGAAGTTATCGCAATTAAAGTATATTAACTGAATAGCTAAGCCGTCAATGGAGGCATTCAAATCACAAACAGCTCAAGTAATTTGCTCTATGTAAAAGCACAGAGCGGATTGCTTGAGCTGTCGGTATCAAGATAGAGTACAATAAAGTTCGTAATTTGAGAAGGGTATAGAAAAGCCAATGGGGCTCCGGTAAAATGAAGGGGCTGAACGATCAGGTACGGGAGTTTCGGAGCCGCGCTTTGGACAAGTCGCGTTACCCCGTTCTCTGGGCAGATGCACTATATGAAAAGGTGCGTATGGATGGCCGCGTCATCAGCATGGCCGTGCAGGTCGTTTGTGGCGTAAACGAGGATGGCTCCTATGCCTTTGGCTTTTTGCATACCGGGAAGAAGCCGGAGTGCGCAGCCGCGCTGCTACACAACGATGTGCTGCCGTTCTACCGGGAGCACGGCCTTACGGTGGGCGCCGTTCTGACGGATAACGGCCGGGAGTTCTGCGGTACCGAAAGCCACCCGTATGATCTGTATCTGGCTTTAAACGACATCGAGCACCGCAGAACGAAGGTCAAATCCCCGAAGACCAACGGTTTTATTGAGCGGTTCAACAAGACGGTACTGGACGAGTTCTTCCGCATCGCCTTCCGGGAAAATTTCTATGAGAGCGTGGAGGCACTGCAGGAAGATCTGGACCGTTGGCTTACCCATTACAATACCGAGAGGTCTCACAGGGGCTACAGAAACCGCGGAAAACAACCTCTGGATACCGTCTTAGATTATGTGCGGGTGTTAGACTTGAGACTTAGTTGTACACTATCCAGCGCTTGCAAACTTAATTTTCAGAATTTTATTGACACTATCATTTCCTATTCTAAAAATGCAATATTTATTTCACTTAATTCATCCATCATACCTCTGATATATCCAGGTGCCTTTATCCCGATTTGTTTTAGTTTAGCTTCTTTTTCTTCTCTGCTTAATAACATTGTGTCCTTTATCTCAGGCAATTTTTCCTCTGCTTCTTTTGCTTTAACCTCAGGCTCTGTCAATTTGATCACTCCTTATAAGTTATAAGA
>JAAYWX010000035.1 GCA_012516225.1 Clostridiales bacterium | reverse complement strand
TTGACAAAATTCAACATAGATTTTAAACTATAATTAATAGCATATTGCTGTTAAGGGGTGCTGACTTAAGTCGGCTGAGATCAAGCTAAAGCTTGGGACCCTCGAACCTGATCCGGGTAATGCCGGCGTAGGAATCAATGGAATATTCCCTTGATGACCCGCGTTGTCGTTTCCCGCATATTATGCGGGATTTTTTATTTGTATTTAAATATGCCTGCAATTTTATTTGCTTGTATTTTCATATTTATTATTTTTGGAGGGAATATTCATGAACACATCTTTGAAGCGTATCGCAGAAAGCGCAATGCTTATCGCAATCGGAACGGTTCTGTCCGTTGTCACAGCCTTTCAGGGGCCGTGGGCGCTTGGAGGAAGCATAACGGTCTGCAGCATGCTCCCGCTGGTAATGATAGCGCACAGATACGGTACAGCTTGGGGAGTTCTTTCGGCATTTGTATACAGCGTACTGCAGTTCGTACTTGGCATGAACAGCGTCCAGTATGCGCCGGATTTTAAGAGTGCGGCGGCAATAGTTGTCCTT
Organism: Clostridiales bacterium; assembly: GCA_012516225.1. Classification (GTDB taxonomy): domain Bacteria; phylum Bacillota; class Clostridia; order Oscillospirales; family Oscillospiraceae; genus UBA2658. Next base: position 2,219 of record JAAYWX010000035.1, on the reverse strand, counting down.
GATTACATACTGGCCTATACTGTTATAGGATTTTCCGCCTGCTTCAACGGCAAGGTGGCGGACAGGCGCAAGTCAATTATTCTGGGAATTGTAGTTACATTCCTTGCACGACTGCTCTGCCATTTTATAAGCGGCGTTTTAATTTGGGAAGTTTTATTCCCGAATGAGCTGGGCTGGGCTCCACCGATATGGTCTATTGCCTACAACGGTTCGTTCATGGTTCCTGAAATTATTATTACATCTTTGGCGGCATATTTTTCATATAAACCGCTTGAGCGCTATTGGACAGGCGCGGATATCGTACGCTGAACAAACACGGAGCGTAAAAATTTTTATAAAGCGCAGCAGGGGCTTTGCCTGTTTGGCAAAGCCCCTGCTGTACTCCGAATTTAAAAGTTCGGTAATTACAATACTCTTTCCATATTCACATAAGCAGATTTTTTGAATCCATTTTTTTCATAGAAACTTGCGTCTTCAGAGAGAGTATGCAGTTCAATTTTAGCAATACATTCTTTTTTAAGCTCGTCCTGCAGAGCATTTAAAGCCATGCTTCCGCAGCCTTTGCGCTGATAGTTGGGGTGTACAAATATTTCGTCTACATAGAAATTGCTGCATTTGGCGGCGATAATTACTCGCCCGAAAAGATATCCTACAACCTGCGTTTCGATAATTAAGGCATACCCTCTTGAATTTATTCCGGACAGATAAGCCTCTATGCGCTTTTCCGCCCGGTCAAGAGGCCAGTTTTCTTTATATGGGGGTTCGGCGTAAACTCTGCACAGCATCTGTGCGGCGTTTGGTATATCGGATTTATCGCAAGCTCGCAAAAAAAGCATAAACACACCTCCAGTTAAAATTATAACATCATTATTTCCAGATTTATAGTATTAAAAAATTTATTTTTTAGTTAATTTTTAATAAACAAGGGCTGCTCTTAAAAGAACAACCCTTGGTAAATACAGATATATAGGATAGATGTTATTCTTTGTCGGTTTCTTCGGAATCTATGTCTTCAAGGTCAAACTCCAGTGTTTCGCCGCAGTTTGGACACTCGATTTTTCCGAGTAAAAGTACTTCTTCATCTATAGTAATGGTGTTTTCACAAGCAGGGCAGGTTACCTCATAAAAGACCGTATCATCGTGGTAATGCCCGCAGCAGCAGGTGTGTTCTTCATGATGGTGGTGATGGCTGTGCCCACAGCAGCAGTCATCATCGTAGTCGCTCTCATCGCAGCAGCAGTCGTCATCATGTCCACCGCAGCCGCATTCGTCATCGTATTCATCGCAGCAGCATTCGTCATCATATTCACCGTAGACGATGCTTTCAATATCAGCAAGGTCTTCAGAAATTGCGTCAATCTCGTCGCTGAGGTCGAGAGTGTTTTCGTCAAGCTCCTCGATGTCTTTGGAAATGGTGTCCAAAACATCGATTATTGCGGCAATCAGTTTATCCTGCTTGCACTCTTTATCAAGGCCGACGCCGTCGGCAAGACCTTTGAGGTATGCTACTTTTTCGGATGTCTTCATAATAATACCCTCCTTTGGTATTCACATAAAGCACCGGACACTTATTGATTATGCACGGTGCTTCATTGGCTTATTCTGCCGATTTTATCGGCAATTATTCGTATATGATTATCAGCCTTTTGCGCGCTCAAGATATTCGCCGGTGCGGGTATCTATTTTTATGCGCTCTCCAGGCTCAATAAACAGGGGGCCTTTGATTTCAGCACCTGTTTCAAGAGTGGCAGGTTTTGTTGCGTTGGTTGCGGTGTTGCCGGCAAAACCGGGATCGGTCTGGGTAACGATGAGTTCGACAAAGTTGGGTGCTTCTACTGAAAAAACTTTGCCTTTATATGATGAAACAGTGCAGACCATATTTTCTTTTACAAACTTGAAACCCTCTGAAAGGACACTTTTGTCGATGGGAACAAGCTCGTATGTTTCGGGATCCATGAAATAGTAAAGGTCGCCGTCAGAATAGCTGAACTCCATATTTTTGCGATCCACATAAGCATTTTCAAACTTTTCCGTGGGGTTGAATGAAGTCTCAACCACGGCTCCGGTGATGACGTTTTTCATCTTAGTGCGGACAAAAGCAGCACCTTTGCCGGGTTTTACATGCTGGAACTCAATGACCTGCATTACCTTTCCGTCCATTTCAAAAGTAACGCCATTTCTAAATTCGCCTGCAGAAATCATAACAGGTCCTCCTATAT
>JAAYWX010000394.1 GCA_012516225.1 Clostridiales bacterium | reverse complement strand
CGAAAACACATTGTTTTCGGCGAACTCTGGCACCCCCGGCTGGATTCGAACCAGTGACCTGTCGCTTAGGAGGCGACCGCTCTATCCTGCTGAGCTACGGGGGCATAGCATATATAAAATTAAACTTGGCGGACTGGAGAAAAATCCAAGCGGAAATCCAGTCCGCACTTGCGTATTCTAAACTAATTTGCTCTTTATGTCAAGCACGAGAAGGATAAATATTATTTTCAACATAAGACAGTCATCGGAACGCCATAGGTAGAAAAACGAACCGGTTGGTTGATGTCAAAGTTGTCTATTGCTTTTATTAAGCCTATGCAGCCGACCTGAAAAAGGTCATCCACATTTTCGCCTCTTGAGGCGAATTTTTGTATAACAGACAGCACAAGCCGAAGATTGCCTGAAATCAGCCTGTCGCGCGCTTCTTTATCGCCCTCCTTTGCCAAGCGCAAAAGCTCCATGGTTTCATCGTTCTTCAGTACTTTGAGTCTCGCTGTGTTGACACCGCAAATCTCTACCTTGTTCAGCAATAGAATTACCTCCCTAACGATGGATATTGGATAGTATTACCCTCAAGCCTGCCTTTCATTCGGAACCGGTAACAGGTTAACAGTTAACCTAAAATAATATTATGGTTGACAATTCTTCTGATATGCTGTAAAATCAGTTCCATTAAAGCTTGGGTAAAGAAAGGAGGGGTACTTTTTGTCGACTAAAAACGATATTTTATCAATTCTGGAAAATGAAAAAGGGCGCTTTGTTTCTGGGCGGGAGCTTGCCGAAACACTTAACCTTTCAAGAACGGCTGTCTGGAAAGCTATGAAAAGTCTTGAGGATGACGGGCATAAAATACTCGCAGTCAAGAATAAAGGGTATATGCTGGACATAAAAAGCGACAGGCTTTCCGAGGAGGGGATAAGGGTTCGCCTTCCGGAGCGCTTGAGACATTTGCCGATATATGTGGAAGAAACCATAGACTCGACAAATACGCAGGCAAAGAAGCTTTCGCTTGCAGGAGCATCTCACGGCACAATGGTTCTCGCCGAGGAGCAGACAGCGGGACGCGGCAGATATGGGAAAAGGTTTTTCTCTCCGCGCGGAGCGGGACTTTATATGAGCATTATTTTGCGTCCGTCAAATGTGATGTCAGACCTTCAGAAAATAACTATTGCGGCGGCCGTAGCCGTATGCAGGGCAATTGAAAAATTAACCTCTCTGCATCCGCAGATAAAGTGGGTTAACGACATTACTCTTGATGGAAAAAAGGTTTGCGGTATTCTGACCGAGGCTGTCACTGATTTTGAAAGCGGCGGGGTAGAAAGCATTGTCGTGGGAACGGGCATTGACTGCAGCATAGATGAGGCTCTTTTACCGCCGGAACTGCGGGGAATTGTCGGATCGCTCGGAGTGGAAGGCTTATCCCGCAATTGGCTTGCCGCGGAGATAGCAGTCGGGATACTGGAGAGCTTCGGAAAACTTGAAGATGAGGAAATCATAAATGAGTACAGAAGAAAGTCGCTGATGTTTGGAAAAGAAATCAGTTTCAGGCGGGGCAATGATGTTTTCTGTGCGGTGGTTACAGGAATTAATGATATGGGAAACCTGCTTGTCCGGCTTAAATCGGGAGAAGAAATGATACTTAGCAGCGGAGAAGTATCTATCGGCAGTCTGAAATCTTGAAAAATAATGGAGAGAGTGATTTTTGAATGGAAAAGAAAAAATTTATTGATGTAAGGGGAATGGTATTCTGCGCGCTTTTTACCGCTCTGATAGCTGCGGGAGCCTTTATGAAGATACAGATACCTTATGTGCCTATAACACTTCAATTTATGTTCACCAATCTTGCCGGGCTTATGCTCGGAAAGCGAAAGGGACTTATTTCCGTATGCCTATATATTTTTATAGGCCTTGCCGGAATACCGATCTTCGCTTCTGGCGGTGGACCGGGCTATATATTTAAGCCGACTTTTGGATATATTATTGGATTTGCAGGAGGAACATGGCTTGCAGGACTTATAGCGGAGCGCGGCAAAAAAGATATAAAATCCTTCATCCTTGCGGGACTGGCAAATATGGCGGTCGTCTACTTGATGGGACTTGTATATTTTTATTTCATGTCAAACTACTACCTTGCCAAACCGGTAAGCGTCAAAGCTCTTTTAATTTCCGGAGTTTTGCTCTGTGCCCCGGGCGACATAGTTTCATGTCTGATAAGTGCCGTGCTCGCAAAAAGACTGCTGCCCTTAACCAGAAAAATTTTTGTCTCTGCTTGATATAGAACAGGTCAACTGACGCAAATAGGTTTACATAATATAATCGCACCGGAAAAATAACGACCGGTGCGATTATTGCACTTATTGATACAAGGGTATATAATTAAAAATTGGAAATTAAAATTATATTACCGCCATCCGGCTAAGATATGCCGGACGAAAATGCGGAGATGCTTCCGCATGGGCACCGAAAGGAAGGATGTAAATGAAAAGCACGGAAAAAGTGTTCCGTTTTTTCGAGGATATATCGCGTATCCCCAGAAGCAGCGGCGACGAGAAAGCCATAAGCGATTACCTGCTTCATTTCGCGGCAGAGCGTGGACTTGAAGCCTTTCGAGATAACTGCTTCAACGTTATAATAAAAAAGCCTGCGACTGTTCCCGGTTGTACCTGCGCGCCGGTTATAATTCAAGGGCATACGGATATGGTATATGTCCGCGAAAGCGGATGCCGAAGGCAATATGAGGACGGATTAAGTCTGGTCTATAAGGATGGATGGCTGACTGCTGAAGGAACATCTTTAGGAGCTGACAACGGAATTGCAGTCGCATATGCGCTTGCGCTTCTTGACAGCGGCGATATACTCCATCCGGATATTGAAGCTGTTTTTACCGTTTCCGAAGAAGTGGGGCTGATAGGTGCGGCTAATCTTGACTACTCCAAGTTGAAGGGAAAATATCTGCTGAACATAGACACGGAGGATGAAGGTGTATTTTATACAAGCTGTGCCGGAGCATTCAGGAACGAAATCCGGATTCCTATTGTGCGTGAAAATCTGGAAGGACGTGTTTCTCTTACCGTAAACATTAGCGGACTGAAAGGCGGACATTCCGGAATGGAGATTAACGAAGGCAGGGCAAACGCATTGTCTTTGCTGGGCAGGCTTCTTTCGAGAATTTCCGCTGATGTGCGCATTGCTTCTCTGAAGTCTGAAGGCAAAACAAACGCGATAGCCAATAACGCGGCGGCGGAGCTTTTTGTTGAGGAAGCAAGGATAGACGAGGTTGAAAGAGCAATAAAAGACATGGAGGCTGAGTTCAAAAGCGAGTATGGCGGCAGGGACACTATATGCATAAAAACTGCCCGCGGAGAAAAGCTCAGGGCGTTCTGCTACAATGAAGAAAGCGGGAAAAAAGTTGCCGCGGCGCTTATGCTCATACCATGCGGAGTAATCAGCATGAGCCATGATATTCCCGAACTGGTGGAAACATCCGCGAACCCCGCATACCTGGAAGAAAGCGAAAACGAACTTGCCATATTTTCTTCCACTCGCAGCAGCGTAGGAAGCCGTAAGGCGGAATTGCGGGCCAAATATAAGGCCGTTGCCGATTTGTGCGGAGGAATTAGCTGCTGTTCAGCAGACTATCCCCAGTGGGAATACAGAGAAAATTCGCCGCTGAGGGAGCTTGCCATGAAAACTTATGAGGAGCTTTTCGGCAAAAAAGCACAGACTCGCGCAATACATGCGGGGCTGGAGTGCGGCTACTTTGATAAAAACATTTCTGGAGTTGACATAATTTCTTATGGCCCAGACATTTCGGATGTACACACGCCACAGGAAAAGGCGAATATAGAATCAATTGAGAGAATGTGGCTGTTTACTTCGGCACTTTTGGAAAAACTTGCAAAATTGGGATAGGTATCGAAAAACTTAGGCTATTTGATAGGTAAGTATTCAGGATGACCATAGTTATAGTAATAAAGATCAACAAAAAATGGGAATCGGAATTCCGGTTCCCATTTTTGTTGGTTTACATAATAAATTAAATTATGCTTTTAAAGGTTTATATGATATATAAATGCAAAAAATGCACCGTTGATAGCACTCATCCCCAGGTTTACATAACTCATTGAGATTTGATCTCTGACAAAATTTCTTCAGGGTTTCCCTGAGCCACTATTTTCCCGTCTTCAACGTAAATAAGTTTATCGCAGCCAAGCATTGCGCTTTCACGGTGTGATATGGACAAGACTGTTCTGCCGCTTGATACGCTCTTTAACACGCTCATTATTCGTTCTTCCGTTGAGGAATCAAGATTTGCGGCGATTTCGTCAAGAAGGAGAATTTTAGGGTCGGCTGCGACAGCTCTCGCTATCGAGAGAAGCTGGCATTGTCCCCAAGAGAAAGAGCTGCCGGATGAAACCACTGTATCATAGCCAAGAGGGAGTGACTCAATACTTTCAGCAAGTCCAACCATTGAACAGATTTCAGAAATTTTTTCCGGAGTAATAGAAGGATCTCCAAGACTTATCTGGTCAGCTACCGTTCCCGGTACAAAACGGAAATCCTGCTCCACATATCCGAATATTCTGCGTTTTTCTCTGTCCGGAATTTTAGATGCATCAAACCCTCCGATAAGAACCTCTCCCTCGGTCGGCTTCAGAAGTCCCATAACAAGACCGAACAGAGTCGATTTCCCAACGCCGGTACGCCCGGCGATAACAACACTTTCGCCTGCAGATATTTCCGCATCCATGTTTTTAAGGACGAAAACTTTTCCGTCATATGAAAAACTTAAGTTTTTAAAATATACTGCTGCTTGTGTTCCACAGGCGGAAATAACTTTTTCTGCGGTAAAGTTTTCGTCTTTTTCATCTTCAGGAAGCGCAAAAAATTCGTCAATTCGCTTTATTCCGGAAAGGCCTTTCTGGATGTTCTGAATCTCCATACCGAGAGCTTCAACGGGAGCCAGAAGGGATGAGATGAGTTCGATTGTTGCCGCGGTCATTCCAACGGAAATTCCCATCATTCCGATTTGCTCCGCTGAAAGAATGACAACGATTGAGATAACCACTGCACGTATTATTTGAATAACAGGGGCGTAGCAGGAATCATAAAAAATGACTTTGCTGTTTGTCCTGTAATTTTCGCTCAGTTCGCGGCAGTACTTTTCCTCCATATATCGTTCCTTGGAGAAAAGCTTAACCATAAGTATGTTTTTTACGCTTTCGGCTATATGCCCGTTGACACGGCCGAGCTGCTCCAAATTTTTTTTCTGCGCCGAGAACATTCTTATCCTGAAAAAACGGGTTATAGCAAAAACTATAGGAATCAGACACAGAGCGACAATAGCCAGCCGGAATGAAAATATCCATATTGATATTATAATGCCTATAAGCTTCAGGCTATCTACCGCCATGCTGACAAGTCCATCTGAAAAAAGAACATCCACATTTGAAACGTCGGTCATTATTCGGGATGAGACGGAAGCGGGGGAGTTTTCTGCAAAAAAAGTGGAAGGCAGAGCACCGGACTTTTTCATCATCCCGTACCGTATTTCCCGCATGGTTCGCTGCCCGAAAAATGTTAGAAGCCAACCTTTGAAGAAATCAACCGCTCCGGTAAGGACAATAACAAGGAGATAAAGGGCGGCGGGGAAAAACAGCCCCGATGTTTCCTTTTTCGCAAGATAACGGTCTATTATTACCCGCATTATCTGCGGCGGCGCAAGACTGAGAAGAACTCTGAAGACAGCCGAGGCAGCGAGCAGCACGGTCAGCGTACGGTTCTTGCCAATGACAGACAGTACGCATTTTTTGACGCTCTCATTGTTCATCTATTCCGCCTCCTGTCTGGGATTCCCAAAGCTTCCTGTAAGAGGGGCTGTTCCGGAGCAGTTCTTCATGAGTCGAACAAACCACACTTTGGTTTTCAAAAAACAAAACTTTTTCGGTCAGAGGGAAAACTGAAAGCCTGTGAGAAATTAAAATTATTATTCTTCCGGGGAAACCCTTGCGGATGTTGTCGATTATCTTGTCTTCAGTAGCCATATCGACGGCTGAAAAGGGATCATCAAGGATTACAAGTTTGCTGTCGCGGTAAAGCGCCCTCGCAAGAGCCAAACGTGCGCGCTGCCCGCCTGAAAGACGGATGCCTCCGGCACCGATCAGTGTGTTTTTTCTGTCTGGCATGGTTTCCATGTCCTCATCAAAGCATACCAGATTTAAGATTTTGTCTGTATCTCCGTTTTCTCCGAGAGTTATATTTTCATAAATAGTATCGCTGAGGAGCTGGGGATCATGCCCCATATATGAAATTCGGCGGCTTTTTTCAAACATAGAATAGCTGGAGAGCTCTTTTCCGCATAAAAGTACGCTGCCGCGGTACGGGAACAGACCCGTAAGAGCAAGGCCAAGGGCGGTTTTCCCGGAGGCAACCTCACCGG
>JAAYWX010000393.1 GCA_012516225.1 Clostridiales bacterium | reverse complement strand
TATCGGGACAAAGATAAAGTGGTTTAATGCACTAATGAACAAGCAAAATGCAAAATTGGCTTGTATATATATTGGTAATAATGTATAATGAAATAGTATGCAAAAATGCTGTTGACGGGTGAAACAATGACTGAAAAAGAATTTAAAGACAGGTTCTTAAAAGCGCGGAACACAATAATTGAACGTGATTTTTTGCACCTTAACGATATGCAGAAAAAGGCCGTGATGGCGACAGAAGGGCCGCTTTTGCTTCTGGCAGGAGCAGGCAGCGGAAAGACCACGGTTTTGATAAACCGCATAGCCAATATCCTGCGCTACGGTATGGCGAGCGACTGCGATGAAATTCCGGAAAATTTCGGAGAAGCGGAACTGGAAGTGCTTGAAAAGGCGGTTTTGTCTGAAGATAAACGCCTAATGGATGAAGCGCGGCGGCTTGCAGCAGTAAAACCCTGTGAGCCTTGGCGGGTTATTGCAATTACTTTTACCAACAAGGCGGCCGAAGAGATGAAAACCCGCTTGGAGCGAATGCTGGGTGAGGACGCACGGGACATATGGGCGCAAACCTTTCATTCTGCCTGTGTACGCATACTTAGAAGCTATGCTGACAAGCTTTCCTACGACAGGAACTTTACAATTTATGATACGAGCGACAGTTTGTCTGCAATAAAGCAGGTTCTTAAGGAATTAGATCTTGATGAAAAGACTTTCCAGCCGAAAACGATTCTGAATTATATAAGCAGGGCAAAAGATGCAATGCAGACACCGGAGCAGTTTTTGGCAAAGGCTAAGGCATCTTGCGATGTGCGCCTCCAGCGTATAGGCGAGGCTTACGCGGCGTATGCAAAACGCCTTAAAGATGCAAATGCTATGGATTTTGATGACCTTATATACAATACGGTGCTTCTTCTCGAACAGCATGAGGATGTCAGGGCATATTACCAAAAGCGCTTTAGGTATGTGCTCATAGACGAATATCAGGATACGAACAATCTTCAGTACAGGCTTGCAGCCGCGCTCGCGGGAGGATACGGCAATATATGCGTTGTTGGTGACGACGACCAGAGCATATATAAATTCCGCGGTGCAACCATAGAAAACATTTTGAGTTTTGAAAGTCAGTATAAAAACGCCAGGGTTATACGTCTGGAGCAGAATTACCGTTCAACGGGTAGGATACTTGCCGCCGCAAACGCGGTAATACGAAACAACAAATCGCGAAAAGGCAAGGAGCTTTGGACAGAAAAGGAAATGGGCGATAAGATTACTTTGTATGTAGCCCAAAACGAAAACGATGAAGCGCAGTATGTTGCGGCCCGCATACTTGAAAATTTTGCCGAAGGAATAAGTTGGCGTGAAAATGCGGTTTTGTACCGGATGAACGCGCAGACAAACAAACTTGAATATGCCTTCAAGAGAAACGGTATACCATACCGCATAATCGGCGGCACCCGATTTTTTGACAGAGCGGAAATAAAGGATATGATGGCGTATTTGTGCGTCGTGCTTATGCCTCAGGATGATCTGCGCCTTTTGCGGATAATAAACAGCCCGCCGAGAGGGATAGGGGACAAGACCATTGAAACTGCTCAGGCTATTGCCGCTTCCAAGGGATGTTCTCTTTTTGAAGTTGTAAAGAATGCAGACGAATATCCGGAATTGGCAAGGTCGGCGGTCAGACTGCGAGAATTTGCAAACCTTATAGAGGAGTTCCGTGCTCTTGAAGAAAATACCCCGCTTGATAAACTTTTTGACATTATTATTGAGAAAACGGGATATATAAGGGCGCTTGAGCAGAAGCAGTCAGATGAAAACGCCGCCCGAATAGAAAATGTAAACGAACTTAAAACAAATATTTTAAGCTATATTGAAGAAAGCGGAGATACACACCTTGCCGGATTTCTTGACGAAGTGGCGCTGTACACCGACATAGACAGTATGGATGCAGATAATGGCGAATGTGTAGTTATGATGACTATGCACTCAGCTAAGGGACTTGAGTTTGATAACGTATATATTGTAGGCGTTGAAGAAGGGTTGTTTCCAAGCATACGCAGCATAGGCGAACCGGAAGAAATGGAAGAGGAGCGCAGACTGTGCTATGTTGGGATTACGCGCGCGCGAAAGCGTCTTACGCTGACTTGCGCAAGGCAAAGGATGATTTTCGGACATACAAGTTCCAACAATCCGTCAAGATTTGTGGATGAAATTCCGGATGAATATATCGAACGCCGTGAGGCACCAAGAAACGACTGTTTTGGCTATGGATTTGAAACGGCAAGGTACTCGCCGGCGGAGAAAAAATATTCCGGAAGCGGAAGTCAGTCAGGTTTTTCTTATGGAGAAGAAGTTTCATGGAAAACCAAGAAGCCTGCATCTTTAATCTCAGATAGAAATTCTGTCTCTGGTGAGTTTAAAGTAGGGGACTGCGTTAATCATACTGCTTTTGGCGATGGAGAGATAATAAATATGACTCCCATGGGAGGAGATTACCTTATAGAAGTTAAATTTGCCTCCGGCACAAAAAGATTGATGCTGCGCGCTGCCGCTCAAAATATGGTGAAAAAATAATATTTTATTACACATTAGTTATACGGATTTGTCACCGTATTGGTAGGGAAGGGATAAAGCAAAATGGTAATAAATACTGAAAAAAGAAATGCGGTGTTGGGCAGGGTTGCCCTGCTATTTACCACATTGATATGGGGAACTTCTTTTGTGGTTCTTAAAAATACCCTCGACGAAGTTCCCGCAATGTATATTCTTGCGTTCCGCTTTACCGGAGCCGCACTTTTAATGTTAATTATATCAGCAAAGGATTTAAGGAAACTTGACAAAAAGCTTGTTGCAGACGGGGCGTTCCTCGGATTTTTCCTTTTTGCCGGATATACAATTCAAACTTTCGGACTGTACTATACTACTCCGAGTAAAAACGCTTTTTTAACGGCTTCATACTGCGTGCTGGTACCCTTTGTATCGTGGGTCGTACATAAAAATCGCCCGGATAAATATAATGTTGCCGCTGCGCTTATCTGTCTTGCCGGAGTAGGACTGGTTTCGCTTAAAAATGACTATTCGGTTGAATTCGGAGATTTGCTTACTCTCTGCTGCGGATTTTTTTATGCTGTGCATATCGTAATGACAGCAAAATATGTTAAAGGGCGGAGTGTTGCGCTCCTGTCTATGTTGCAGTTTGCAGCAGCAGGAGTACTTTCGTGGGGGTTGGCTCTGCTGACGAAACCGTTTCCTGCACATATTTCATCAGGAAATATATGGAGCATAGCATATTTGTGCGTAATGTGCACAGCAGTTTGTTTTGTACTTCAGACATTTGGGCAGAAGCATACCCCGCCGTCAACTGTTGCCATTATAATGACGCTCGAATCTGTTTTCGGTGCGGCATTTTCCGTAATGATAAATCATGAGGTGCTTACCGCAAAACTGATTGCTGGGTTTGCTCTGATTTTTGCTGCTGTCCTTATATGCGAAATAAAACCGGAGACTTTAAACCTCAGGAAGTCTGAAAAAAGGGAACGAGAGAATACGGAAACCGAACCGAGATTATTTGAATAAAAAATTTCTCCGTCAGTCATAGCAGCGCAATTTTTAAAATAAGATATAGGGATATGGGTATCTGATAATACGGCACTAAATACACCCGATAACAGCTTTTTATATCCTGCATATATTGTAGTTGGGCGATAGTCAGCCTGCGGTTAAG
>JAAYWX010000459.1 GCA_012516225.1 Clostridiales bacterium | reverse complement strand
GCACAAAGACTATGCTCGGCGTGACTGCAATCGATTTCAACCTTAATCAAATCAATAAAATGATGCAGAGCTTCCGGCTGGGAAACACCGGGTTCTTCATCCTCTGCTCGAATCAGGGCGTGATGATTTATCACCCCGATTCGTCTTTGATTAACAAAAATGTCTCTGAATCCAACATGTCAAAAAATATGATCGATTTCATCACGAACAAGACCACCGGGCCGGTCACCTATACCGCGATGAACCGTACCAACTACGGCTATGTCGCGCCGGTTGGCGACACCGGATGGACGGTGGCAACCGGGCTGCCGGAGGCGGAGTACAACGAATCCTACAATACAACGCAGATGACGTTCCTCGTCACTTTTCTGATTTCGCTGCTCATTCTGCTTGTAATCATTGTTCTGATTTCCAAGAGCATTACCCGGCCGCTGAAAAAGCTGACCGCTTCCGCACAGCAGATTGCGGACGGGGACCTGAATGTGAAAGTGGATGTCAAGTCCATGGACGAAACCGGACAGGTTGCCGTTGCGATTCGGGAAATTGTGCAACGGCTCAGCAGCTACATCGATTACATCGATGAGATTACCGCCGTCCTTGACCAGATTGCCTCGGGGGATCTGGTGTTTGACCTGAAATGCGATTACACCGGTGAATTTGCAAAAATCCGGGACGCCCTTAACAATATTAAATCCAAGCTGACAAAAACCTTCACCATGATCACCGATTCCGCCGACCAGGTTGCAAGCAGCTCCGACCAGGTTTCGAACGCCGCGCAGGCGCTGGCGCAGGGCGCCGCGGAGCAGGCCAGCACGATTCAGGAACTTTCCGCTTCCATTACCGAAATTGCGGACCATGTGAACGAAAACGCGCAAAACGCCAATGCGCTGGAACAGCTTGCGCAGGAATCGTACTCCGAGGCGCAGCACAGCAACGCGCAAATGGCGCGCCTGGTTACCGCCATGTCGGACATCAACGACGCTTCCAATGAGATTGGAAAAATCATTAAGACCATTGAAGACATTGCGTTCCAGACCAATATCCTTGCCCTGAACGCGGCTGTGGAAGCGGCCCGCGCCGGTGAAGCCGGAAAGGGCTTTGCCGTTGTCGCCGATGAAGTCCGCAATCTTGCGGGCAAAAGCGCGGAGGCGGCAAAAAATACAACCTCCCTGATCGACAACTCCATCCGCACCGTACAAAACGGCACAGGGGTGGCAAACGAAACGGCCCAGTCCCTGCAGCAAATGATTGAAACGGTCGGCCGGACGTCTGAATTAATCGAAAAAATCACCAAGGCGAGCAACGAGCAGGCCTCGTCCATTAAGCAGGTTACAATCGCCGTTGACCAGATTTCCGCGGTGGTACAGACGAACTCCGCCACTTCGGAAGAGAGCGCCGCTTCCAGCGAAGAGCTGAACAGCCAGGCCAAAACCATGAAAGAGCTTATCGGACAATTCCGTTTATAACCACAATCCCATAGCCATAATGGGACAGCCCCGCG
>JAAYWX010000392.1 GCA_012516225.1 Clostridiales bacterium | reverse complement strand
GCAATAGGCTATGCGTCGCTTTCAGCCGTAAAAGATACTGTCAACGCCATAAAAGTAAACGGCGTTGCCTGCACTGAAGAAACGGTTTTAGACGGGAGTTATCCTATCCAGAGAAACTTCAATCTAATAACAAAACAGGGCAAAGAATTGTCCTCAGCGGCAAAGGCCTTCTTAGAATTTGCACTCAGCAGCGAGGCAAGCGAAATAATTAAAAAGGCCGGTGCTATTCCGGCAAAATAATCACAGGCAAGACGGAAAGGGGACTTCCTTTGAAGTCCCCTTTTGAAGCGCAGTGACAATTGACGGAGGTTATAATGAAAGCAAGAAATATAACGGAAAAAGTCATGAGCATAATATTCATAGCCTGCGGTCTTATATCGATTGCCGCGGTAGCCGGAATATCTATGTACATGATTGTAAGCGGGCTACCCGCAATAAAGGAAATAGGCCTTAAAGAATTTATTTTGGGGCAGGTCTGGAAAAGTACTGCCAACCCTCCAAGTTTTGGAATTCTTCCTTTTATACTTTCATCGTTTTTTGCAACTTTCGGAGCCATCCTAATCGGCGTTCCTATCGGGCTTATGGTATCCGTTTTCCTTTCAAAAATAGCCGGGCCCAAAACATCTTCAGCCTTACGTCCGGCCGTTGAACTTCTGGCAGGAATACCCTCGGTTGTTTACGGGCTTGTAGGAATGAGCGCTCTTGTTCCGCTTGTAATGCAAATATTCGGGCTGAAGAGTGGGACGCCCCTTTTTTCCGCCATTATAGTTCTTGCCGTTATGATATTGCCGAGCATTGTGAGCGTAAGTGAAACAGCGCTGAACGCCGTACCCAAGAAATATGAAGCAGCGAGCCTTGCTCTTGGAGCTACCAAAATCGAAACTATTTTCAAGGTCAGCATTCCCGCGGCAAAAAGCGGTATAGCGGCGGGCGTTGTTCTTGGAATCGGCAGGGCAATCGGAGAAGCAATGGCGGTAATGATGGTTGCCGGAAATGTTGCTAACATGCCTAAGCTTTTCGGAAGCGTACGCCTTCTGACCACGGCGATTGCCTCTGAAATGTCCTATGCCTCCGGACTGCAGAAACAGGCTCTGTTTTCAATCGGACTTGAGCTTTTTATTTTTATAATGATAATAAACATAATTCTTAATTCGCTTCTGAAAGGAGGATACAGAAATGAAAAATGACAGCCCGTCAAACCGGCTTGACATCCGCCTTTCGAAAAAACGCAGATTTTACGATTCGGCGCTTAAATTTCTGGTTTATCTTTCTGCCGCGGTAACCATACTTCTGCTGATAGTTCTTATAGGATACATTTTTGTACGAGGTATTCCTAACATAAGCTGGAAGCTTCTCAGCACACAAAGAAGCGTACTTGAGGATAGAATAGGTATTCTTCCTAACATAATCTTCACTCTTTACTCAGTAGTTACCTCACTTGTCATAGCCCTTCCGATAGGGATTGGCGCAGCCATTTACCTAAATGAATACGCAACCGCTCCAAAACTTGTCCGATTTATAGAATTTTCGACTGAAACGCTGACAGCTATACCGTCTATAATTTACGGTCTTTTCGGAATGCTGTTTTTCTGCCAAAAACTCGGACTCAAATCAAGCGTTCTGGCGGGTTCGCTGACGCTTGTTATAATGATACTGCCCAATATCATCAGAACCACTCAGGAGTCTCTCAAAACAACTCCTCAATCTTACCGGGACGGTGCTCTCGCGCTGGGAGCTACAAAATGGTATTCAATAAAAACAATTGTCCTGCCATGCACGATTGACGGAATAGTAAGCGGGGCAATACTTGCGGTGGGGCGCATAGTCGGCGAGTCGGCGGCCCTTTTGTTTACGGCTGGCGCAGGATACGTTCTTGTCACAAACTATATAAAGGCCCTCGGGACCAGCGGAGGAACTCTCAGCGTAATGCTTTATGTATATGTAATGGAAAACGG
>JAAYWX010000391.1 GCA_012516225.1 Clostridiales bacterium | reverse complement strand
CTTTGACTTTTGACATATTCTCTGAGAATTTCTGCTGGTACTGCGTTCATAACAAAACATCCTTTCAGTCTCGAATTTCTTGTTGCCATTCTTGACCAAAAGGATGTTTCTTACTCACTTTTACACAAAATTTTCTGAGGTCTCCGTTTGGGCTTTTTGTTCCTTTACTTTATGTTTTCACGATAAAATTTTAATGGTATTATAATTTGGAATATAAAGAGCTTCGGACAATATTCTTTGAGTCATGATCTTGTTCGGGAAAATATGCCCCTACTTTTTCATCGGGGAAAGGAACAATAACCGGAATACCCATATATTCTATAATATGGACGTGCATTTTATATACTTCTTAAATATTTTCGGGAGTCATTATTTCCAATCCACCGTAAGAGAAGATACGCGAATCCTTAAGAAACACAAAGCGATCACAATAACGAATTGCCAAGTTAAGATCGTGTATGATTATAACTACGCAGATATTGTGATCTTTAGCTATTTTTTTGACTATGCGAAGAACTTCATGCTGATTGTACGGGTCAAGATTACTTGTTGGCTCATCCAGCAGGAGAAGCTTAGGTTCCTGAGCCAGCGCTCTTGCCAGCATTACCTTTTGAACCTCTCCTCCAGATAGCTCCGAAACATTGCGTAACGCTAAATAATCCAGTTTCATTTGGTTTATTATATCGCACACTATTTGCCTGTCTTCCGATGTCGCGTCCCATTTGATGTAGGGTTTGCGCCCAAGAAGCACTGCATCAAACACAGTCATGTTTGAAGATATATTGTTTTGCGGTACATACGCGATATTCTGCGCCATTACAGTTTTATTCATTTTAAACACGTTTTGGCTGTCAACAATTACGATACCTTTTTCAGGCTGGCAAATACGGTCGATGCATTTTAGCAAAGTACTTTTACCGGCTCCGTTGTTTCCAAGAATAGCTATGCATTCATTCCGGTCTATATCAAAACTTATATCTTCTACAATTTTTCTTGAAGATTTATCGTATGCGAAGGTTATATCACTTATCTCAACCATTGTTTTTCCCTCCCTTGAACAGAAGGTATAGAAATAACGGAGCACCCAAAAATGAAGTAATAGCTCCAATTGGAAGGATAACCGGAGCTATTATCAATCTTGCGAAAGTGTCAGCAAGAATAAGGAGAAGAGATCCGGCAATCGCAGAACAAGGAATAAGATAACGATAGTCGTTTCCGACAAACCTGCGCATAATATGCGGAGCTACAAGCCCCACAAAGCTGATAATTCCCACAAAAGAAACCGCTACAGCAGCAACCAGTGAGCAAATACCCATACTTACAAGCATTACCGCTCGCGTGTTGACACCAAGACTCTTTGCTGTATCTGCTCCACTTTCCATTGCGTTGTAATTCCAACGATTTATTAGAAAATATAATAATGAAGCAAAAAATACTACAGTGAGAATAAGAAGCTCGTTCCATCCCGCAGCACCGAGATTTCCAAAAGTCCAAAACACAACGGCGCTGATTTTTGCTTCGTCCGCAAAATATTGTAGAAGTGTACTGCCACCAGTAAAAAGAGAACTTAACGCAACACCAGCAAGAATCAGTCCGGAAGGACCGAGATCCTTTTTAAACTGAGATATAAGAATAATAACAAAAGCCGAGAGCGAACCGAAAACAAAGGCACAAACGGTTACTATATATGGATTGTTTATTGAAACCGCAGTGGTAGCGGAGGAAGAATTAACGACTCCTCCGCCAAACACAATAATTCCCAATGCGGCACCAAATGCGGCTCCCTGAGATACTCCTATCGTTGATGCTGATGCCAACGGATTTTGAAGGACACATTGCATAACGGCACCAGCAACAGCTAAGGCTGCGCCTACAACAATAGCAGCTACCACTCGAGGCAGACTTATGCTCATAACCGCTATCTGGAACTGAGGATCGCCTTTACCTACAAAACATTTACTT
>JAAYWX010000390.1 GCA_012516225.1 Clostridiales bacterium | reverse complement strand
CCGTATAAAACATTTGTTCATGGTAAAGCTAGTTCATATCAATAGCACCTAAGGAGATATGACATGCTGACGAACAAGGTTGAGATCTGCGGTGTCGACACTTCCAAACTGCCGGTGATGAAGCCCAGGCAAATGAAAGAGACGATGCTCAAGATCAAGGCCGGGGACCGCGCTGCACGCGAGGAGTTCATCCGGAGTAATCTGCGACTGGTGCTAAGTGTGATCCAGCGTTTCACTGGGCGCCGTGAGAACATGGACGATCTGTTTCAGGTGGGCTGCATCGGCCTGATTAAAGCGATAGATAACTTCAACGTAGACATGGGCGTTCGGTTTTCCACCTATGCCGTGCCCATGATTACCGGAGAAATAAGGAGATATCTGAGAGATAACAACAGCATCCGCGTGTCGCGTTCGCTGCGCGACATCGCTTACAAGGCGCTACAGGTGCGCAATACCATGGCAAAAAAGGACTGCGCCGACCCCAGCGTGGAAAAAATAGCCGAAGAGATGGGGGTGAACGTGGAGGACGTCGTATTTGCGCTGGATGCCATACAGGACCCGGTTTCGCTCTATGAGCCGGTGTATCATGACGGTGCGGATGCCATTTACGTGATGGACCAGCTTCAGGACAAGAGCAGCGCAGACGAAGTCTGGCTGGAGGGCATCGCGCTCAGGGAAGCGATCGACAAACTGGGCGAGCGCGAGCGCAACATCATCCGCATGCGTTTCTATCAGGGCAAGACGCAGATGGAAGTCGCGGAAGAGATCGGCATCAGCCAGGCGCAGGTTTCCAGGCTGGAGAAAAACGCCCTGAAAGCCATGAGAAAGAATATCTGATTTGAAACGCATAGGCTACTTCAGCGGAGGCTATAGATTGTCTCTGTTGAAATGCATCAGCAATATTGGACGCGATGTGGTGCTGTGTTGTCAATCAAACTGGCACAGTTTCCGCATGGCTTCCCTGACGCTGTCCGGATCGTTGGCCCCGGCAAGCACAAGCAGGTAATCGCCAGGGAGCACTCTTGTATTCCCGTGGGGGATTATTTCTTTTGTCCCGCGGCGTATACCGATGATTAAACATCCTGAAGGGAGAGCAACGTTCTTAATCAACTCGTTCGATATACAGCTTCCGGCTTCAACAGGAAGCTCGAATAGTTTCCCTTTTTCTTCCTCAAATAAAGCCTTTCCGCTTCCCATGTATCGCTTCAGCAGTTCCTCGTATATTGGCTTTATTTTGAGCATGTCGGAAAGAAGCAAAGCGATATATGCGCATATGCCAACAGGCAATAGATGAATCATGGAACCGGTCATCTCCGCAATAAGAAGTATTCCGGTGACCGGAGCCTTGACGGAGGAAGCGAAAGCCCCCGCCATGCCGCATACGGCAAAAACAGGTATGTATTGCAGCGGCAGCCCAAAATGGGATGCAATCATCCCGAAAAGGCTTCCCGAAAGCGCCCCAGCGGCAAGAATAGGCATGAATATGCCTCCGGGCACTCCGCTTCCAAAGCTCGTGCTTGTAAAAATGATTTTGCATATAAAGAGCAATGCAATAAAACCGAATAAATCCGTTGCGCTTTCAGCAAGTTGTATTAAGTTCGCGCCTCCACCCAGCACCTGCGGAAGAAAAAGGCCAAAGGGGAGAGCGATCAGCAGAGCAGCAAAAATCTGAAGGTACCATGGGAGCTTTTTGTAAAGTGATTGAACCCATAGCAGCATTTTATTCATGAGTGAGCCGGAAAGACCGAATACGGCAGCCGCAGGCAGCAGCCATATATAGAGGTTTATGGGTAGCTCAGGGATCTGAACGAAGTACAGAACGGGCTTTAAACCGAAAATGATTTTCGAGATAATATCCGCGGTAAGCGATGCAGAGGCAGCTACAAGCAGTATATACGGTGAAAAGCTTCTGTGTATTTCCTCAAGAGCAAAAACCATTCCGGATATTGGGGCGCTGAATGCGGCGGATAGCCCCGCGGCTGCGCCTCCCGTAATGATCATATGTTTTTCAAGCTTGCTTTTGACGCCGATTTTTGAGACCAGTTCACCTGCGGCTGCGCCAATTTGTATGGACGGGCCTTCGCGTCCAACTGATAAGCCAAATAACGCTGCAAGCGCACCGCCTATGAATCTTATGACAAGAATCAGATAAGAGCGCATTTTAAGACCGTAAAAAAGAACGCCTTCCACCTGGGGGATACCGCTCCCGGAAGCCATAGGCTCTTTTTTAACCATCCAGCCAATGGCCCAGCCCGCAAGACCTATCACGATAATCCAGAGAAATATCATCGGCGGATTCTGCCTGAGGTATGCATAGATTCCCCGGGAGACGTCCGAACACGTTTCTATCACTATGCGATATAAAACAGAAGCCAGGCCGGCAACTGAGCCCGCTATTATTCCTTTAAGCGCAACGCTCCATTTTAGGCCATCAAGACTGCTGAGCGCCCCGCGTAATTTTGCCTTTTGTTTCTCCATAATGTACCTTTTAATGTACTCTTTTTTCCTTGCACAATAAGATATTTTAGTACGATGCAATACATGTGTAAACCTGGGATTGCGGATTTATTAAGTCATTGATGATAAAAAAGCTCAATCAAAATAAGACTTTCGGACAGGAAAAAACGCCGCCCTGAAAGCCGTGAGATGGCTGAAAAGTATTACATAAGTGAATTCAGGATGCTCTCAATTAAGCACAGACGGTATTTTTTCAGCTTTCGGAAGCTATCAGCGCCGCGCCCAGTGCGCCGCAAATATCCGGCTCTTCGGGCACAATTACTTCTGCATCAATCTTTTCTTCAACTGCGCGGACCACTCCGATATTCCTTGCCACACCGCCGGTCATCATGAATTCTCTTTCAAGTTTTCCCCGTTTGCCCAAGGCAACAACCTTGGAAGCTATTGAACTGTTTATTCCGTGAACGATATCCTCCAATTTCTTATCGGAAGCTATCAGTGATACGACTTCCGACTGGGCAAACACCGAGCACATGCTGGAAATGGCTATGTCTTCATTCCACTTTAATCCGTATGTGCTCATCTCTTCAATGCTTAACTGCAGCGACTGAGCCATCATTTCAATAAACCGGCCCGTACCGGCTGCACATTTGTCGTTCATGACAAAATCAATGACGTTTCCGTTTTCATCAAGCCTTATCACTTTGCTGTCCTGACCGCCAATATCTATGATTGTTCTGACGCTTGGGTTGAGGAAATAGGCGGCTTTGGCATGGCAGGTGATTTCTCTAACGTCCTTTGTTTTAAAACTGATTCTCTCCCTGCCATAACCGGTGGCCACGATTTTGCTGATATGCTTCATTTCCAGCCCGGCTTTTTGCAGGGCCTCGTCCAGCGCTTTCCGGGCGCTTTCTGCAACTTTGACTCCGGTGGAAACGGTCGCAAACGATACGATGTTCTTTTTGCCGTCAATAATGACGGCATTTGTTGACGTAGAGCCGCTGTCTATGCCAGCATAATAGGTATGAGTTGGGGCAGCCTTTGTTTTATTCTGTTTCGGTTCTACCCCCAGGGTTTCATAAAAAGCGCCCAGTCTCGTCCTTATTTGTTCCGTTGCCAGCATTGTATAGTCAGTTTCTATTTTCAAAATGGGAATCTTTAAAGCTGATTTCAATTTGGAATATTCGAGAGTGTAAAAATCACAAAAATTGACTGTGTTATATATAATCCCGCACAAATTTGGATCCTCAGTTAAATCCCGCCTTTTTGAGATATCGCACATTCTGCTGCACGGTATTTGGGATAACAGCGCATCCGAATACCAGGTCATAAGCTCTTCGAGGTCACTTGATTCCGGCGGTTTCGCTACCGAACGGTTTCCGATACAGGTATTGTTTCTGATAGGGAGAGGAGATTCGCTTTTTATAAGGCTCAATAAATCCGAACCCACTCTTGCTCCCATTACTGCAACATATTGACCCGTCATATCTTCCGGGCAGGAATCAAAAGCATTATAGAATTTTTTCAGGTCAAAGCTTTTGTTCAATGTTTTGGAGAGGCTGTCAATGAGCTTGAGCAGCTCTTTTTGATACAGGAGCTTCGCGCAGCAATCGCAGTGATGGGGTAAATTTAAAACATAGACTTCCTGTCCTAAATTTTTCAGCACGTCGCCCGTTCTTTCGATAGAGTCACAGCATGCAGTGATAATGATAGGATCGCTGCAGTTCTTAAGCCTTTCTCTAACCAATGAATGCGAAAAGCTGCACACATTGCTGTGTATATGCTGGCTGCTCAATTCATGGTTTTCGGCGGTCGGATTGAGCAGCTCAGCTTTTATATCAAAGCCTGCCAACAATTCAACAGGCGTATATTTGCAAATATATTTCATCTTTTCACCTCTAGAATCTCCAGAAAAGCCTGCAGCCGTGTCTTCATCTGGCCGTCGTTGATATTTTCCATGTCGCAGCCATCGCCGTCCAAAAGCAATACCGG
>JAAYWX010000389.1 GCA_012516225.1 Clostridiales bacterium | reverse complement strand
ATTTAATACCAATTAGCATATTATCACTATTATTTTCTATTGTCAAGTCAGATAGGATAATAAATTATATATAAGAAAATAATAGCATAATAAGTCTTTAAAAGTTAACTAAATAAATATTAATTCGCTCTTATACTATGTACAAATATTTAACAAAGACAACAATAGGAATTGCATTTATCTATAATTTGGTATAAAATTATAACAGTCTGGATAAAGCGGGCATTGGCAGATTTTCCACAATATGCATTATGAGTACGCTTTATTAAAAGTAAAATTATGAGAAGGAGTTTTACTATGGCAGAGAGGAATTTAAACATTGACTGGAAGAAATATTATGAAGAACACCACGGCACAATGGCAGATGCCGCCAAGGTCATAGAAAGCGGCGATACTGTGTGGCTTAGCAATGCGGCATGCACCCCTTATGCCTTCCTTGATTATCTCCATGAGCATAAGGAAGACTACCATGCTGAAAAGCTTGTCTACAACTGCATGAATATGCCCACAGACATGATTTTTGATCCGGAAAGCAAGAAACATTTCCGCATGTTCAGTGCTTTCAATCTTCCGCTTGAGAGAATGTCTATGCAGATGGATGTTGCCGAGTGCGGTGGTATGTGCTACGACCTTTTCCCGCTGGGCCCCTTTGCTTATAATGCAAACGTTGCCGCAATCCAAGTCTGCCCTCCCGATGAGGACGGATGGTGCAATGTCGGTGCATACCAAGTCTGCACTCACCAAGTAGTTACTCAAGACCCGCGCATTAAGAAAAAAATCGGATTTATCGATCCCACTGGTCAGTACCCGGTACCGGGCGACCGCGAATCGCACTATATACATATAACTGAATTTGACTGCATTGTCGATAATCCCACGGAGCTTGTTTCCTTCCCGGCGGCTCCTCCGACGCAGGTTGATAAAGACATAGCTCACCACATACTGCCCTATCTCCATGAAGGAGACAAAATTCAGATTGGTTTCGGAGGCTTGGGCGAAGAAATACTGAAAAATCTTCGCAGTGTAGGACACGTTGAGGTTTACTCGGAAGTTGCCTGTGAGGCCATGATGGATCTTTGCAAAGAGGGCATTATCACCAAGCTGACCGTTTCCAGCCCGGCAGCTTGTTCCAAAGAATTCTTCGAGTGGGCACGCGACGACGACAGAATCCGTTTCCTCCCCCAGACGAAGTGCATCGATCCGCTTGGAGTTATGGTGAACGACAACATTGTCGCGATCAACGCAACCTTTATGGTTGACCTTCTCGGTCAGTGCTGCTCAGAAGCTCAGGGGCTTACACCTTACAGCGGGCCCGGAGGAAGCTTTGCCTATATCTATGGTGCAATCCGCTCAAAAGGCGGTCGAAGCTTTATATGCCTGCGCTCTACATATGCTGATAAAGATGGCGAGCGCCACTCTAATGTTGTTCCTTGGTTGCCTGAAGGCTGCATAGTAACTACTCCAAAAGTTTATGTTATGTATGTCGTAACCGAATGGGGTGTTGCAGACGTCTTTATGAAAACGCTCAAAGACCGTATCCGCGCCCTTATTAAAATAGCTCATCCTGATTATAGGCAGGAACTTAAGGAAAAAATTTGCACCACTCCTCTGATCAGTGAGGCAGATTTTGAAGGGTACGATCTCTTTAACTAATTACCGTTATTTAAATTCTGCCAGTATTAACTTCCGGCACCGGGCCTTCCTTTATAGGGTGGTCCGGTGTCGAAATTTATACAATCTAATGTATAATTATTTATATATCAATGTATATTAAATTATGTATATATGTAGCAAACAACAAGAAAAGCCATAATTTTCTTTATTAACTATAAATTAAAATTTTAAGTTTTTATGCATAATTTATAAATTGTACGGTGAGTTTGCGTATATATTAGTCCCCATTGTGAATTTATTGACGACCAAATGGTTTAACTCCAGATAAAAAATAGTTTTTATCAAAAAAAGAGGTAGAGATGGTTAAAATGAACATTCTGCATACAACTTTTTGTTACTCATTATTGCTTGCATAAATTTCCATGATGATGTATAATCAATAAGCAGTGCGAAAGTTATTTTATAATTATGGATTAATTATTTGGTGAAGGAGTTGCAAAATAATGGCAAAGAGAGACTTGAATGCAGACTGGCGTCAATATTATAAGGACCACCTGGTCACTATTGAAGAAGCCGCAAAGCACATCGAGCCCGGAGATGTCATATATCTTGGACAGGCGACTATGATCCCGTACGCCTTCCTTGATTATTTGTATGAGCACAAGGAAGAATACCATGACGTAACTTTCTGGTATAACGTCATGAACTATCCAGCGAATATGATTTTCGACCATGATACAAAGGAACATTTACGGTTGCTCAACATTTTCAATCTGCCTATCGACCGTATGGCTATGGAAGCTCGCACAATTGAACCTCTCGGCGCAGGCTATGACAACTATGAAAACTGCATGTGGGAATATGGCGTAAACGCTTCCGCCACTCAGGTTTGCCCGCCCGATGCAAACGGTTGGTGCAACGTTGGTTGCTATGGCATTACAACGAACAGCACGACAAACACCAATCCGCGCATAGTAAAAAAGTTTGGTTTTATTGACGCAACGGGCGTATACCCCGCTCCGGGCCCCTATGAGGATAACTATATCCACATTACGGAGTTTGACTACATAATTGAGAACAACACCGAAATGATAGCGCTGCCCATCCCCGAACCCACAGAGCTTGATAAAAAAGTTGCGTCTTTCATTCTTCCCTACATTCACGACGGAGATAAAGTGCAAATAGGATACGGCGGACTTGGCGAGGAAATTCTCCGCAACTTAAAGGATCTGCCCGGTACGTTTGAAGTCTTCTCCGAGGTTCTCTGTGACAGCATGATTCCGCTGGTTGAATCTGGAAAGATTACAAAGCTCCGCGCTTCCAGCCCCGGTGCCTGCACGGAGGAATGTTTCAAGTGGCTTGCAACAACGCAGCACGATGTTCGTCTTTGCCCAAGAACGCTCTGCATTGAACCGCTTGGAACAATGGAACAGGAAAACATGGTCGCTATAAATGCTACATTTATGGTTGACCTTATAGGTCAGGCCTGCAGCGAAGCACAAGGTACAAAGATTTACACCGGAATGGGAGGTTCACTGGCCTATATTTACGGTTCACAGCGTGCTAAGGGCGGAAGAAGCTTCCTTTGCCTGCGCTCCACCTATGTTGACAAAAACGGCGAAACAAAGTCAAACGTTGTACCTTGGCTGCCGGAAGGCTCGATTGTTTCTATGTTAAAGAACTATGTTATGTTTGTAGTATCCGAGTGGGGCATTGCAGATATTTACCTCAAGAGCTATGTTGATCGCATAAAGGCTCTTATTAAGATTGCCCATCCAGACTTCCGTCCGTGGCTGAAAGAGCAGATTCTTACAACAACTCTTATCGAGGAATGGGATTTTAGGGATTACGATATGTACGACAATACTCCTCCCGCTCCCAGACAGCCCAATACCGTTGTTCCTACTCGCGAATACCATTTCGGAATAGAAAAATAATAGCCTATTATATATCTGCATAAGAAAATAATTATCTTATACAGATACATAGACCGGCATGGATATCTCTCAGCAATGCAGAAATATCCATAGCCGGTCTTTTGTAGTTTATATAAAATGCTGTGCGAAAGAAATGTATTGAACAAATTTTGCCGCAGAATACAAATTGCGTTGCAATTGGCAGTTTATAGTGTTATTATAAAGTGAAGTAGGCCGAATGGCAAAAATAATTACGGAGGATATAATATGATTATCTGCAACTGCCTTTTTACAAGCGAGAAAACCGACATGAAAGATTTTTATAAGGTTCTATGCGATGAGGGACTCGTTGAAGGTTCCCGCGCTGATAAGGGAAATGTAATGTACGATTTCTTTATAAGCGCCGATGACCCCAAGAAAATGATGCTGATAGAAAAATGGGAGAGCGTTGAGGATCTTCAGGCTCACTCTGAAACAGAACTGTTTCAGAAATTTCGCCCTATTTGCAAGCAGTACGAGGTAAAATCAAAGCTTGCAATGTACGAAGAATAAAAAACGAAACCTCTCGGCTTCGTTTTGTTTTTAGAAAGTCCGGCGGGAGTCGGACTTTTTTATTTTGTTTTGCATTTTTCTTTATGCTATCGTGGACAGACCCTTTCCCATAGTCTTAGATTCATAAAGCGCAGTATCTGCGCGCTTATACAGCACATCGAATGTGTCGCCCTTGCTTGCTATGCAGCAACCTACAGAACAGGTAATAGCCGGAACGTCAGTGTTGTCATCCGAACGTTTCATTTTTAAGCTGTCCATAAGTTCCTGTATTCTCCGTTCAACCACCTTTTTGTCGGAAGTCAAGGTCATGTATACAACAAATTCATCTCCGCCGAGACGCCCGATTACATCGCCAAATCTGAATGTTGCCCGTAATTTTTCGGCAAAGAACAAAAGGGCCTTATCTCCGCTGTCATGGCCATACTCATCGTTAATGTTCTTAAAGTCGTCCAGATCTATGATGGCAAACGCTGAATGTTCGTTTTCATCCAATTTCTGCAGACGCTCATTGATTATCTTTTCGGTTTCTGCACGATTGTAAAGTCCTGTAAGGCAGTCTGTTGTTGCCTTTTCCGCAAGAATGAGGCGTTCTTTTTCGCGTTCATCAATATCCTCCACCGTACCGATGGTGAGCCATCCTCCCTTGTTGTCAAGCCTTTTGGCCGTTACATGATACCATCGGTATGCATCGGTGCCTGCGAAACCGGATATACGCAAAGTTGCCGACGTAAAACTGTTTCTCCTCAGGTCTATAAGCGCCTGTCCGTATGCCGTTCTGTCAGCAGGGTGTATAAGTTTTGTCATTTCCGCAAGTGATAGATAGGGTTTTGGCAAGCTTATGTGTTCACATTCGCTTATGAGAGTGAGTCTATCGGCACGTTTGTCATATTCAAACGCTGCCCTTGCAGACTGGCTTGTTGCGATTTTAAACTTCATTTTAAAAAGGCGCAGGCGATGTGCCCTAATATAGTTCTTATATAGACCTATTCCGAAAAAGACAAACCCAAACAGCAGACAGGCTGTCCCGAAAATGTGAATCCGGTTGCTTCCGACTTGTTCCTTTTCATCAATCAGAACTTTTGGCATAACATATACTACAAACCAATCATTTATCCCGAGCGGCTTTGAGTATGCCGCGTATTCCTTGCCGTCCGCAGTGGACTTTATTACTAAGAGCCTGTTTTGAAGGTTTCCGTCCACCAGGTACCTGCCCTCTTCAACCCATGGTGCAGAGTGGGTTTGTCTTGCAACAAATCCTCCGTTGGAATCAACAATGCAGAGCCTTCCTTCACTGCTTACTGCCGACAAGTCTATAAAGCTGTCAAGAACTGAACGGGGATAAATCATCATAACGACTGCCTGTCCGCCAGCATCCATAGTAAATGACGAGGCAACGGCAAACCTTTTCACTCCATCGCTGCACTCTGCAATATTTGAAATGGAAGTTCCTTTGGAAAATGCGTATTCTATTGTTTCTTTAAAAATCTCCTGATACTCAGGATGACCGTATAATACTCTGCCGTCCGCCGATACGACAAGACTCTGATCTGCTTTGGTTTTTTTAAACTTCTCCGCAAAAAAGTTTTCAATTTTACGGTTATCGTTTCCGATGAGGGACAAAACTTCTCCTGCAGATTCAGTTTCTTCCGACATCGCAGAAAAATAATCCAGCACTATTCTTCTTCCTGCGGTTGCTATTTCGGAAAAATGTGTTTCCGTAATTTCGCGTTCGCTCTCAATATACTTTGAGTACGACTGGAAATAGACATATACAAACGCAAACACCAAAACAACAGAAACCGCCGCAACCAGGAACCCGAAAGTTTTATTGTGTAGTTCACTCGATTTCAAAGACATAAACCCTTTCTTGTATGAAAGTTTTAAAAGTCCTATATGTTCCAAAAAATTATTGAAAATAAATATATAAATATATAAATACTATTGTATCATATCATTAAACGAGGAGCTTTTCAAGCATCTTGTTATGAATAATGGAATATTTTTGAATTAAAATCTAAAAGCATATTTGTCTGATCCGCATATGTAAATTTTTATCGTTTTTT
>JAAYWX010000388.1 GCA_012516225.1 Clostridiales bacterium | reverse complement strand
GTCGGGGTCCTGCCCCTCAAGGTACAAAAGCTGTGCAATAATCAAACTTGCCGAAGTATTGTCCACCTTATCATAGAGCATAACTATGCGGTCATTAAGAAGCCTTGAAAAAATATCGTACGAACGCTCTCCCCGAGAGGTTTGCTCAATAACATATGGCACTAAACTCATAATACTTCTCCTCCGGTTTTTTGAGATTTAATCCTAAAGAACATACCCGTATTTTAAGGTAAATATTCCGTTTTTTTAAACGGAATATTTACCTGTCAGTCATGTCGAAAAACAAGCGGCCTTTTTACTCTGCCGCACTACTGGCTTCGGATGATTCCGCAGCGTCACTTGATGCAGCTTTTTTGCTTGCTCTCTTTGAGGTCTTCTTCCCACCGCTTTTTTCTTCGGAGGCTTCAGCCGCTTCTTCAGCGGCAGGTGCAACAGCCACTGCCGCTTCCATAATGAGATCGTTTGCCTTTTTCTTTCTCATATCGTCAATCATTGACTCGGCAGGAACGGCTGCCTTTATTTGCTCAGGTGAAACATGATAGGCCTCCGCTATATTTTTAACGGCTTCTTCCAGTTCTTCGTCGGAAACCTGAATATTCTCAGCATCGGCAACCGCAGCAAGGAGTATATCGGTTTTAACCTGCTCTTCAGCCTGAGGACGCAGCATATTCTGGAAAGCTACGGGGTCCATGCCGGTAAGGCGCATATATTCCTCAAGACGCATACCACGCGCCATAAGGTTGCGGTCATACTCATTGAGTATATCGCCCATACGCTCTTCTATCATGGCTTCGGGCACATCACACTCCATGTTCTCGACAGCCTTCTGCAGGACGTTGTATCCGAAATCTTCCTCAACAACTTTAGTACGGGAATTTACAAGCTGTTCCATAATAGCTTCTCTGTAATCGGAAAGTTTGTCGAATTCGGAAACGTCCTTTGCAAATTCATCATCAACTACGGGAAGCTCGGTTTCAAAGATCTCATTGACCTTGACTTTGAAAACGGCCTGCTTGCCGGCAAGCTCTTTGTGGTAGTCTTCAGGGAAAGTAATATTGATGTCTCTCTCTTCCCCGGCATTCATGCCGACAATCTGATCTTCAAATCCGGGTACAAACTGTCCGGAACCGAGTTCAAGACGCGTGCCTTCGTCTTTCCCTCCATCGAAAGGCTGCCCATCAATATATCCTTCGTAATCGATAACAACGGTATCCCCTATTTTGGCGGGACGGTCAACGGGAATCTGACGTGCGTTGCGCTTACGCATCTCTTCAATATATGCGTCCACATCCGACTCCGTAATGTTGATTTCAAGCTTGGGAGCCTCAATTCCCTTATACTGACCGAGTTTAACTTCCGGATAAAGCGCGGTTTCAAATGAAAGCGTAAGAACTTTGTCGTCGCTCACATCAGCGTCAGTAATGCTCGGACGGTCCACTGCCTTGATGTTCTCTTCCTTTATCGCATATTCGAAAGCCTTAGGCGAAATTTCTTCAATGGCGTCCTCATAGAATACATTGGCACCAT
Source organism: Clostridiales bacterium (assembly GCA_012516225.1). GTDB lineage: Bacteria > Bacillota > Clostridia > Oscillospirales > Oscillospiraceae > UBA2658. Next base: position 2,103 of record JAAYWX010000388.1, on the reverse strand, counting down.
ACATTCCCTCAATGACCATTCTCGGCGCCTTGCCCTTGCGGAAACCCGGAACGGAGATGTTTTTCTTGTTTTTGAGGTAAGCGTTATTAACCGCCTGCTCAAACTCGTTCTTATCTACTTCAACCTGAAAGGCGATGCTGTTTTTTTCTTTTTTTTCGACGTTCTTGACGATCATTGGGTTTTTTCCTCCTACTATTTCCACCGAAGCCATGATACCCCGATGTTGACAAATTACATAAGCCGTATTGTAACAGATATATATATTAAATGCAAATACTTTTTGTGAACTTTTCTCAGTCCGGTATTATTTTAAGCGGCCGAAAGCCGAGAAAGTCTGCGGAGACAAGCTTGTAAGAAACACCTCGGTAAAGCCCTTCAAATCTGCTGCTGATGCCCTTGCAGTGGATGTGTCCGAAACAGCACATTGTTACGCCGTATTTTTCAAACAAACCGATAATTTCTTCACACATATAATTTCCGTATTTCGGCGGATAATGAAGGAATGCAATTTTTGGCAAATCTCCCGCCGCTTTCAGAGAAGCTTCAAGGCGCATAAGCTCCCTGTTCATAATCTTTTTGTCGTGTGATGTTCCTGTTTCTTCTTCGTAAAACCACCCTCTTGTTCCGCAGATGGCGGTGTCCTCATAGAAAAAGCAGTTGTTGTTCAGGATATCTATTGTGCTTATTCCGTTATCCTCGAAAAAGGCTTTTGCCTTTGACACTGTCGACCACCAGTAATCATGGTTGCCTTTAAGGACTATTTTCCTGCCGGGCAGGCTGTCAATGAAAAGAAAGTCTTCCTTTGACTCGTCCATATCCATACCCCAGCTTAAATCTCCGCATATTACTGTTACATCATCCGGAGAAAGAGCCGAAAAAGCCTTTTTGAGCTTTTCTGTATGGTTTTCCCATACCGGTCCGAATACATCCATAGGTTTGTTTGAACTTATTGAAAGGTGCAGATCACCTATAGCATAAAGAGCCATCCGATTTTCTCCCGAACATCCGCATTATTTTTTATACCATGTCATCCCATGGCAAAGAAGAAAATGCCGCAGGGCTTTGCCGTCACTTTACGCGGGAAACACTGTAGGCGTTTCTTAGTTCGCCCTCGTCGGCTGAGGGCAGTATTTCAACTTTGTCTCCCGCCGATAAAACGACCGCCTCTCTGCTGTCTTTTACAGAAATAATATAATAGCAGTCATCACCGGTAAGCTTTATAAACACATGGGTGTTGCCGTCTATAACGGCGGTTTTTATATCCTCAACAAAACCTGTAACAGCTTTGCCGGTGCCCGCATTCTTATCCGCCAGATTGTTGCCGGACAAGAGATTTATATAGTTTCTCTCACATTCAGCTACCGTTGTCCCGGATGCTACAAGCTGATACTGCTGAACGTTGACCATAGCGTACATTTTCACAAGTCCACCGCTATCCTTCAGAGCCATAAAATAAGTCGGCTGATTTGATATATTGAGAAGCAAGGGGAAAGTTGCGCGGTAGTCCATATATTGAACAATTCCTTCCGCGCTGTCCATTGCAGCAAATTCCTGTGCGCCAGCGCAGGAATAAAATTTTGTTTCCTTGGTTCTCTGATTTGAGAGGATAAAGCCTATATTAGAGCCATCGGACACGACGCTTGTAATGCCGGTATACAGATAAACATCATCGTCTTTCACAAGATAGTTGTATCCTTGTGTAGTAACGGTTACTCCGCGCTGGCCGATAAAAGAGTTGAGCCATCCGTTCTGATACATACCATGGTAGTCGTACTGCTTTATTATCAAAGATGCCGTATAGACCCTATCTACCCATTCAGGGACTTCTTCATAATAGGCACATTCGCCATTTATTGCATTCATAAGAACCGCGCCCTTGATATCGGTTCCGCCGAACAGCCCTATTCGTTTTACTATCCTCGGGCATATCCAGTAAGGCGTTCCGTTGTCGTCAATCTCAAAATTCGGCTCATCAAATATATAAGTTGGATAGTTGAAACGAAGATGCCTTTTCACATTGCGGAAAAAATACTCACAGGTGGAGTATTTCATACCTTTTTCAAGCCTTTCGGCGGTAGCCTCCTGGGTTACCATATCAATTAC
>JAAYWX010000387.1 GCA_012516225.1 Clostridiales bacterium | reverse complement strand
CTCCCCGTGGGTTGACATTTCCCATATTTGATATAAAATATTTCGAAACTCTTAAAAAACATATTTTTCACTTGCGGAGGCAGGCATGAAACAATCCAAATTCAAAAGGCTTATTTCCTATTACAAACCTCATATGAAGCTGTTCTGTGCGGATATGTTCTTTGCCATACTCGGCGCCGCCGTTACTGTGGTTATACCTCTGCTGATCCGCTATATCTCCCATGATGTGGTATTGCGGGAGAGCTCAGCTGCACTAAGGGCGATACTTGTCATCACCGCACTTCTTTTTGCCCTGCTTTTTATTGAAATGTACTGCAATTACTTCATCTCATACTACGGGCATATAATGGGCGCAAAGATGGAGTACCGCATGAGAAATGAAATCTTTGAGCACTACCAAAAATTGTCGTTTAGTTTCTTTGACAATCAAAAAGTAGGACAGCTCATGTCGCGCGTAACAAGCGACCTTTTTGACATAAGCGAGCTTCTGCACCACGGTCCGGAAGAACTCACAATTTCGGCCATAAGGCTTATAGGTTCGCTTGCTGTACTCCTTACGATCAACTGGCGTCTTGCCATCATTGCCTTTTTCCCCGTTCCTTTTATGATATGGTTTGCGGCAAAATATAACCGGAAGATGAAATCTGCCTTTGTATCGAACAGAGCAAGGATAGGTGAGATAAACGCTACAATGGAGGACAGCCTGTCCGGAATAAGAGTTGTAAAATCTTTCGCAAACGAGGAAATCGAAATAAAAAAATTCAGGGAAGGCAACGCCCGCTTTGTGCAAAGCAAGAAATCCAGTTATCATTATATGGCGGTATATCATACAGTTCTTAATGCCATGACTATGTTAATAACCATATCTGTGGCCGGCGCCGGCGCTGCCCTTTCCGTGGCGAAGCTTGTTGATTTGCAGGATCTTCTGGTGTTTCTTCTTTACATAAACAATTTCACTGAGCCTATCAGAAAGCTTGTTTTTATAACGGAAACTTTCCAGAACGGGCTTTCCGGTTATGAACGCTTTATTGAAATGATGAACATATCTCCGGACATTGAGGATGCCCGCGATGCGGTGGAGCTTGAAAATGTCCGCGGTGAAATAAAATTTGATGATGTTTCTTTCCGGTATGATGAGGGTGAAGCCGTTTTTGAACATCTGACTCTGACTGTTCCGGCCGGCGACTATGTCGCTCTCGTCGGTTCTTCCGGCGTCGGAAAAACCACTCTCTGCAGTCTTATTCCTCGTTTTTATGACGTGACCGAAGGAAGCATTTCAATTGACGGAAAGGATATTCGCAGTCTGACTTTGAAAAGTCTCCGCAGTCAAATAGGAATTGTCCAGCAGGATGTCTATCTTTTTGCTGATACGGTCATGAACAATATCAGGTACGGAAAGCCCGAAGCTTCCGATGATGAAGTCATTGAGGCTGCCAAAAAGGCCGATGCGCACAGCTTTATAATGTCCTTGCCCGAAGGCTATAATACAAATATAGGCCAGCGTGGTCTAAAGCTGTCCGGCGGTCAGAAGCAGCGTCTTTCAATAGCGCGGGTATTTCTTAAAAATCCTCCCATACTGATTTTTGACGAAGCGACAAGCGCGCTTGACAACGAAAGCGAAAGGGTCGTTCAGGAGTCACTTGAAAGTCTTGCAAAAAACCGTACAACTTTTGTTATAGCACATAGGCTTTCCACTATCCACAACGCAAAACGCATACTTGTCCTTGCGCAAAACGGGATAGCGGAAGAGGGCACTCACACCGAATTGATAGAGAAGGGTGGCATATACGCCTCTCTCTATAAAGCCGCCCTTCTATGACTTGAAAACAAAAATCCGGCGCAGAGAAAGATTGCGCCGGATTTTTGTTTTCCACCTTAAGAAAGACGGTTTTTAAAATCCTCATATCCGAAAGATTTAATAAGCTTTACCGTTCCGTCTTTTTTCGCAAGCACTATTGAAGGCAGCTTCATGCCGTTAAATGTGTTGTTCTTGACCATGGAATATATCGCCATATCGCAGAAAACCAGCCTGTCTCCAGGTTTCAGTGGAGCATCGAAAGAGTAGTCGCCTATTATGTCCCCGGCAAGGCAGGTTGGGCCTCCAAGCCTGTAAGTGTGCGCTTTCTCTCCCGGATTTCCGGAACCTGCGACATACGGCCTGTAAGGCATTTCAATAACATCCGGCATATGGCAGGCGGCAGATGTGTCTAAAATAGCCGTACTTATTTCGTTATCGACTATGTCAAGCACTGTACTGACAAGAAATCCTGCATTAAGCGCAACCGCTTCTCCCGGTTCAAGATAGACTTCCGTACCGTATTTATCTTTAAACCTTAAAACACATTCAACAAGCGAATCTATATCATAGTCCGCCCGCGTAATATGATGTCAGCCGCCGAAATTTACCCAATTCATTTTTTTCAGATATTCACCGAACTTCTCTTCAACCACCGCAACTGTGGAAATAAGGTCGTCACTGTTTTGTTCGCACAGCGTGTGAAAATGAAGTCCGCTGATGCCTTCAAGCAGATCCTCCCTGAAATTTTTTGCGGTCACCCCAAGCCTTGAACCTCTGCTGCAGGGGTCGTAAATTCCGTGAACCTGGGTCGAATGTTCGGGGTTTATCCTTATCCCGAACATTCTGTCCGATTTAAGCGCTTTATCCCTGTACTTTTCCCACTGGGAAAAAGAATTGAACACAATATGGTCGCATATGGAGAGTATCTCGTCGAACTCGTCCTCATTATAGGCGGCGGAAAAAATGTGTGTTTCCCCGCCCATTTCCTCATAGCCGAGTCTTGCTTCGTAAAGTCCGCTTGCGGCCGTTCCGCTGAGATACCTTCTTATCAGCGGATACACGGAAAACATCGAAAAGGCTTTCTGGGCGAGCAATATTTTGCATCCTGCCCTGTCGGCGGTATCCTTCAATATTTCAAGGTTTTTTGTAAGCATCTCCTCATCTACGACATAGCAAGGCGTTTTCAGCTTGTAGATATCGAAATTCATATCAGTCTACCAGAACAGGGTTAAAGTCTTCAACCCACGGAAGCCCCCATTTGTTCAAAGCCTCCATAAACGGATCCGGGTCGAACTCCTCAATATTGTAAACCCCCGGTTTTGTCCATGTTCCGTTCATAATCAGCATTGCACCGATCATGGCAGGTACTCCGGTAGTATATGAAATTGCCTGACTTCCTACTTCCTTATAGCATTGTTCATGGTCGCAGACGTTGTAAACATAGTAAGTTCTTTCCTTGCCGTCTTTTATACCGCGGAAAATGCAGCCAATATTTGTTTTTCCTTTTGTCCGAGGGCCGAGCGTAGCCGGATCCGGCAGTACAGCCTTTAAGAATTGAAGAGGAACTATTTTCTGTCCGTTGAAATCTATTGGCTCTATAGACGTCATCCCGACATTCTGAAGGCACTTTAAATGCGTAAGGTAACTTTGTCCAAAAGTCATAAAAAAGCGTATTCTCTTTATGCCTTTGATGTTAAGCGCAAGGCTCTCCAGCTCCTCATGGTGGAGAAGGTACATATCCCTCTCGCCAATCTGCGGGAAGTTATATACCCTTTTAATTTCCATCGGTTCTGTTTCAACCCAGCGGCCGTTTTCCCAATAGCTTCCCTTTGCCGTTACTTCCCTTATGTTTATTTCAGGATTGAAATTTGTTGCAAAAGGATAACCGTGATCTCCCGCATTTGCATCAAGGATATCAATATAGTGTATTTCGTCAAAGTAATGCTTCTGCGCATATGCGGAGAAAACTCCAGTAACCCCTGGGTCAAACCCGCTTCCAAGAAGAGCGCAGATACCTGCCTCCTTAAACTTTTCACGATAAGCCCACTGCCACTTGTATTCAAATTTTGCCGTATCCAAAGGTTCATAGTTTGCTGTATCAAGGTAGTGCGTTTTTGTCGCAAGGCAGGCGTCCATTATTGTGAGATCCTGGTAAGGAAGGGCAAGGTTCATGACTATGTCAGGCTTAAAACTCTCTATGAGCGCTATAAGCTCCTCAACATTATCCGCGTCAACCTTGGCTGTGCATATTTTTGTTTTTCCGCCGTCAAGCTTTGCCTTAAGAGCGTCGCATTTTTCCTTTGTGCGGCTCGCTATCATGATTTCTTCAAATACATCGCTGTTCTGGCAGCACTTGTGGATCGCTACGCTTGCAACGCCGCCGCAACCTACAATCAAAGCTTTTCCCATACTCTTATTCTCCTTTTTTCAATGTCAGCAGTATTTCCCTTGTTATCTTGCACGCCGTGGCTGTCGAAACTCCGCTTTGGTCATACGCAGGGCTGAGTTCGTTTATATCGCAGGCGACAACATTAAGTTTTTCCAGCTGCAAAACAGCTTCAAGAAGTTCCGGAAATGTTGCTCCTCCGGCTTCCGGAGTACCCGTTCCGCAAAAAATTCCGGGGTCGAGAACATCTAAATCCAGAGAAAAGTATATGGGCTTTCCTCTGAGCTTTTCTACCGTTTCGTCAAATCCTTTAAGATCAAACCTGTGCAAAAATGTATGTTCCTTTGCAAATTCAAATTCGTGCTTTTCTCCGCTCCTAATACCAAATTGATGAATCCTGCCGTCTCCGACTTTTTCCCAAACTCTGCGCATTACTGTTGAATGCGACAGCTTTTCCCCGATATACTCGTCCCTAAGATCGGTATGCGCATCCAAATGTATTATGGCGAGATCGGGATATTTTTTCAGGGTTGCGGAAACTCCCGCAAGCGTTATAAGATGCTCTCCTCCGAGCATTACGGGAATTTTCCCCGCGCCGAGAATAGCTTCTGTTGTTTTCCTGATAATATCCAGCGCTTTTTCCGTATTGCCGAACGGAAGCTCGAGATCTCCTATGTCGCATACGCTTATTTCGGCAAGGTCCCTGTCTTGATACGGTGAGTAGGTTTCAATTCCAAATGACTCGTTTCTTATGGCCGACGGGCCAAAGCGGGTACCTGGCCTGAATGAGGTCGTTCCGTCAAACGGAGCGCCGAACAGCACTATATCAGCGCTTTCAAAATCGGCTCCACAGCCTAAGAATGTCTGGATATTTCTATTCATCGTTTTTTTCGCACTCCTTCAGCATTTCCTCCACATAATTAGGCAGGCAGAAAGCGCCCCTGTGCAGATTTGTGTTGTAGTATCTTGTTTTTATGCCGTAGTTTTTCCACGCCTTTGCATTAAGGTCTTTTACGGGATGGTACTTTTTGGAAGCAAAGCCGAAAAGCCAATGACCGGATGGATATGTGGGAATGTGAGCCTGATATACGCGGCTTATCGGAAAGGATTCGACAATACGTTTATGTGCACGCTTCATTGCCCTTGCGTCCTCGGCGTAAAAGGGGCTTTCATGCTGGTTGACCATTATCCCGTCCTCCTTCAGAGCTTTGAAGCAGTTCCCGTAAAATTCCTTTGTAAACAAGCCCTCCCCGGGTCCGAAAGGATCCGTTGAGTCGACAATTATAAGGTCATATTCATTCTCATGCCTGCGGATGAATTTCATCCCGTCCTGATAGCAGATCTCGAGGCGCGGGTCATCAAAACAGCAAGCTGTCTTGGGCAAGTATTCCCTGCAGACTTCAACCACCGCCCTGTCTATCTCCACAAGCTCTATGTGTTCAATACATTCGTATTTGCAAAGCTCTCTTACGGCGCCGCCGTCTCCCGCCCCGATTATAAGAACATTTTTGGGATCAGGATGAACCGCCATAGGGACATGGGTTATCATCTCGTGGTATATAAACTCATCCTTTTCAGTGAGCATCATAATTCCGTCAAGCGTTAAAAACCTTCCAAACTCCTGAGATTCGAAAACATCTATTCTCTGATACTCGCTTGCCATGCTGCAAAGCTGCCTGTCCACTCTGATTGACAGCTTAACATTCGGCGTGTGGTTTTCATGATACCAAAGTTCCATCATATTCCTCCTTTCAGGACGTTAAGTCTGCCGATCTCCATATCCTCCGGTCCTGTGAGAAAGCAGCCTTTCTCTTTAGCATAAAAAATATAGTCAGCTATCTCCCTTGTCACTCTTTCTCCCGGAGCGAGAACTGGAATTCCCGGAGGATAGCACATCACAAATTCACAGCAAACCTTCCCTACCGCTTCCTTAATCGGAACGCTTTTCTTTTCCGAATAAAAGGCCTGCTGAGGCGGCATATCCACTGTCGGATTTATATACTCATGCTTTATCATTGAACCTCTGTCTTTTTTATAAATGCGCCTTATTTCCGAAAACGCGCCTATAAGTCTCTCAATATTTTTGCGGCTGTCCCCTACTGATACATAAGCAAGTATGTTGCCGAGATCTCCGAATTCTATTTGTATATCGTATTCATCCCTCAGAATATCGTATACTTCGATGCCCGCAAGCCCAAGTTCAAAAGTGTTGACAGACAGCTTTGTAGTATCAAAATCGTAAACGCTATCGCCGTTTATCAATTCCTCAGAAAATGCATAATAATCACCTATCTGGTTTATTTCATCTCTTGCATACTCCGAAAGTTCCAAAACTTCAGCGAAAATCTCCCTGCCGTTCTTTGCGAGATTGCGCCTTGATATATCAAGGCTTGACATCAGGAGATACGAGCCGCTTGTGGTCTGGGTAAGGTTTATTATCTGGCGGACATAATTTGCGTTTACGTTTTCTCCGCAAAGGAGAAAAGAGCTTTGTGTAAGCGACCCTCCCGACTTGTGCATGCTGACAGACGAAAAATCCGCGCCCGCCGCCATGGCCGGCACAGGCATATTCTCTCCGAAATAGAAATGCGTCCCGTGTGCCTCGTCGGCTAACACCAGCATATTTTTTTCATGTGCGAACTTTACTATCTCGTACAGGTTGGAGCAAATTCCATAATATGTTTGATTGTTCACAAGGATAGCTTTTGCATCAGGATTTCTTTCAATGGCTTTTTTAACATCTTCCAAAGACATTCCAAGTGAAATTCCAAGTCTTTCATCTGTCTGGGGATTTATATAAACAGGCGTGGCGCCACAGAGTATAAGCGCGTTTATAACGCTCCTGTGGACGTTCCTCGGCAGTATTATTTTATCGTCTTTCTTAACGGAAGACAGAATCATCGCCTGTACGGATGATGTGGTCCCTCCTACCATGAAAAATGCGTGAGCTGCTCCGAAAGCTTCCGCTGCAAGTTCTTCAGCTTCTTTAATGACTCCAACCGGATGGCAGAGGTTGTCAAGCGGCTTCATCGAGTTCACATCGACAGAAAGGCATTTTTCACCTAAAAACTCCGTCAGTTCCCTATTTCCTTTTCCACGCTTGTGACCGGGTACGTCGAAGGGAACCATCCTCGTTCTTTTCAGCTCTTCAAGCGCCTCATAAATAGGAGCCCTGTCCTGATTCATCAATGTTTGGTCCTCCTTAATAGACATTCGCGCCGCTGAAAATCTCAATCATTTCCCGCCTGAGGTTATTTGTTATGCTCAGCCGCGTCCTCGGCGCAAGCTCATAAACATCCGCGTTGAAAAGATAGTTCTGAAGGTCTACTTCCTTTATCAGCATTTTTGTGTGGAAAATGTTCGACTGATACATATTCACGTCTATAGCATCGTATTTTTCAAGCGTTTTAGGGTCGATATAGTCCTGAATCGACCTTATCTTATGGTCGATAAACAGTTTTTTGCCGTTCATGTCCCTTGTGAAACCGCGTACCTTATAGTCAAGCGTTATTATATCCGAATCGAAGCTTCCCAGTAAAAAATCCAGTGTCGAAAGCGGGGTTATCTCTCCGCAGGTCGATACATCAATATCAACCCGGAAAGTCGCTATCGATGTATCGGGATGATATTCGGGGTAGGTATGCACTGTCACATGGCTTTTGTCGAGATGGGCTACAACCGTATCACTGTTCATAGTGTGAAGCATACTCTCTTCCGCTATCAGAAAAGTTACGCTTGCCCCCTGCGGATCATAGTCCTGCTTGGAAACGTTGAGAACTGTTGCCCCTATCATTTCTGTCAGTTTGTACAAAATGCTCGTCAGCCGCTCCGAATTGTACTGCTCGTCTATATAGGCTATATAGTCCTTCTGTTCCCTCTCCGTTCTTGCATAGCAAATATCATAGATGTTAAAGCTGAGGGATTTTGTTAGGTTGTTGAATCCATAAAGCTGCATCTTGTTTTCCATAACAATTACCTCCAGATTGCATAAAAATAAGATGTGCTGCGGAGTACCGCAACACATCTTGCGAAAGTCAATATAATCTCGGTGTATTATTTATTACAGGGAACATCCTGCTTTTATTTATGCACATTGATTTCAGAGTCTATATAGCAAGAACTACTTTTACTACTCTTATTGACCGTTTCACAAGCTGTGTATATGGTACACATTTCGGTAATGAAGTAACCAACTTATAAAATTTGCGCTCAAAACGCAATCAATAATGCGGCTTTCACCGCAATCGGCAGTTGACCCGGCTGTCCGTATGGCCTTAGCTCTGAATAATAGCAGAGCGGTCAAGTAGTCCCTATCAAATATAGATTGAACTGTAAAGAAGTTAACACATAGCATCGGCTATGTCAATAAAAATGTCGAAACTTTTTTTGGTATAAATCTGATGTTCTATATTCTATCCTGCACGCTTTATTTTATGTCTTGAATTGCTTCGTTTGTGCTGGCTTCGATGTGTTCTGAAATTGCCTCTATCGCGCCTTTAATGTCAAATCCCAAAATACTTGCACAAATCTTCTCATGCTGGCGGAACGCTCTTTTTATCCTTTTCTCATCGGCCGAACTCTTTTTTCTGAAAGTCCGGATTTGGTTTTGGATTTCTTTATAAATCCTGTACAACCTGCTGTTGTCCATCATAAGCACAATTTTGTCATGAAACGCTTCATCAGCTCTTATAAATCCCTCTTTTTTAAAATCAGTCCGGAAATCATCGTAAATCCTCTCAATCATGCCATATGCTTCTTTATCATACGGAAGTATTTCATTTATCAGTTTTGTAACTGCCGCAATGTCAATCATCTTGCGAACTTCAAATACTTCTCTGATATCTTTTTCGGTAGGCTGGAAAACATAGTATCCCTTACCGAGGTAAGTTGTAACAAGACCATCTTCCTGCAGCTTTCTAATAGCTTCCCTCAAAGGTGTTCGGCTTATTCCAAATTCTTTTGCAAGCCGCGAATCAATCAGCCTCATGCCGGGAGGGAACTGCTTGCTCACAATTTTTTGTTTAAGAATCGCATATGCCTGCTCGGCAAGGCTCTCCGTTTGAAGCGATTTTTCCATTTTATTCCCTCTATTCAATTTAGCCGTCCCGCACTGATTTTATCCTGTTTGCTAAAGTATATAATCGGCATGCTGTACTGTCAAGGTACACCAAAACAGCGGACGGGTAATTCCCGCCCGCTGTTTTGGTGTGCAGAGCCGTGTTTATAAATAAGGGCAAAGTCTGCATCCTCACGTTAAAAATCTTATTTTCCTCCCCGCCCGTGGGCGCAAATCTCTTTGCATTTTCTGTTGTGCCAAAATACCCTTGTTTAAAACAGTCAATCTCGACCTCGTGTATGGTTTTTAGGCACTGTGTCAAAATTACCCGATATTTATTTTTTCAGTTTGGTATCCTTTGAGCTTCTGCGGAGAACATCATAAATGCTGCCGTTTAAAAGCCGCCCCATCATTTCGATAAATTTTTCGGGTTCCTGCTTCATTCCTCCGCGGATCCAGTCAAGGAAAATACCTACAAAGGCATGAGAATAAAAGTCCGCAATAAATCGTTTATCTTCTTCGGAAGCATCTTTGCCTTCCGTAACTTTGTCCGAAAAAGTCATCAAAAGCCCATGGGCGACTTTGAAAAGATAGGCTTTAATCGCCTCAATGCTTATCGAATTGAAAACATTATGTATTATCATCGAGTGTTCGACAAGATAATGCATAGACTGCAGGCAGCCTTCCTGCCAATGTCCGTGAACGGGATTCTGAGAAGTGACTTTTTCCGTTTCTATATTGAAAATATCATCGACCAAATCGTATATGTCTTTATAATAATAATAGAAAGTATTCCTGTTTATTCCACACTCTTCGACAATGTTTTTAACAGTAATTTTAGACAATGGTTTCTGTTCAAGCAGCTTCAGGAACGTTGAAATAATTTCTTTTTTCGTAAAGCTTGACAAAACAAAAACCACCTTTCAACAGCAAAAAATCACTTAAACAAATGGAGTCCGCCTTTCATTACGCAATACATGGAACAATTCCGTAAGCATTTTTATATTAGCACATTAAAATTGTAGAAATCAATAATATTATCTTTATGTGCTGCCTAAAATTTTGTAAAAAGTTGAAGAACATAAAAAGCAGGCCATAAATTAAGCCTGCCTCTTAAAAACGTATGACCTTAGGCAAATGGAGCGAGGGCGACGGAAACCGCCGCCCTCATGGGAGAACATTAGTATCGGAAAAGGGAAAACTCTAATTAAACAATTGAACCGCCGCCGTCAACAACGATAAACTGCCCCTGTACATAACTTGAGGCATCACTCGATAAGTACAAAATAGTGCCGTTAAGCTCGCCTTTTCTGCCGGGACGCCCAGCGGGATTCATATAGCAATAATAATTGAGAAATTCTTCAGATTTGAAAAGTTTCTCTGCCGTCATTTCTGTTTCAAAAAGGCCCGGACCTATCGCGTTTACCGTTATTCCGTACTGTGCGTAAGAAGCGGCCATGCCTTTAGTCAGTCCTATAACGGCCGATTTTGAAGAGTTGTAGGAATGGCGTATAAACAAATCGCTCTTATCCGCAACTATTGCGTTTACAGACGCAACATTTACTATTTTGCCGTATCCTCTCTCTTTCATATTTGGAATAACATACTTGCTTGCAAAGAATATGCCTTTTACATTTGTATCAAACGCTTTGTTCCAGTCCTCTTCGGTAAGCTCGTGAACACCACCCCTAACTGCTATTCCGGCGTTGTTCAGAAGTATATCGATTTTCCCAAATGTGTTCAAAACGGTTTGTATCGCATTTTTAACGCTTTCTTCGTTGGTAACGTCACACTGAACCGCTATAGCGCGCCGTCCCGCCTTTTCGATTTCCGCTTTAACGGATTCGAGTTTTTCAATGCGCCGTGCAAGAAGCGCGACATCCGCTCCCGCTTCGGCATATGCCAGAGCCGCATCCGCTCCAAGTCTGGAAGATGCCCCGGTCACAACTGCGACTTTCCCTGCCAGATCAAACATATTACTCATAATGTGATCTCCTTTTCAGCTTAAAACCAATCCGTTCCTACTGGTTAAACCAACTATAGTTTGTACCATATCATAACATTTTTTATCTGTCAATACTTCAGGAAATAATTACTATTTTAACAATCTTTATTAAATTTCGACATTTATTTGCCCTGAATGGCCAGAAGATTTCAATTGGCATTGGTCTAACCAGTTCCGAGCATTTTCTTTCTTTAAGAGTTTTTTATGGATCATATGCTGGCTAAGCATAACATAAAATATGTGATGTCCGGCGATGCAAAAATTTATACCTTTCGCCTTTTTTCTTATAGTTCTTTTTTCGATTTGCGGCTTTTCTTTCACAAATGTTTTATAAAATCATAGAATGTTATGTACCGGGTAACCGGCGTTGCCGCCGGTTTGCCAGTGTCTGCGAAAGGTGGTATAAGCCTGACGTTACGCAAAAACTGTCCGCACAAATTCTGATGATTGCCCTTGCCTTTTCTTTTTTACCGCCTGTCCCGCAATAACTGGCAAATCGGCCTACAACGGGGAAAATTCTTAAACTCCACCGGACGACTTGAAAATTCCCTTTTCGGCAGATAGCTTTTATCGCCTTTTGCCGCAGTCGGGCATATGCTTTCTCTATCATACTTTTGCTGATATGGATATGTCATCGGCAAGCTGAATCTATCCGAAATAAACGGTATACCTATTCGAACCGGAAAGGAATCCGATTTTTCTCATAAAATCTGAAATCCGGATGGAAGTTTTCCGATATAGGGAGGTAAACATCCCTTAGAT
>JAAYWX010000386.1 GCA_012516225.1 Clostridiales bacterium | reverse complement strand
GCATTTCTGCTTCCGACGGCTCCGTCCCGTCGTGTATAGCCCTTGAATATATGCCAGTAACTATCGCGGTATATTCCGGACGTTTCATTCGCCCTTCTATTTTTACGCACGCGACTCCCGCCGCTTCAAGCTCTTTGAGGTATTTTACAAGACAGTTGTCCTTGAGACTGAGAGGATAGTCGTCCATCCTTCCTCCGAGGCTGTACTGAAGCCGACACGGCTGGGCGCAGGCCCCTCTGTTTCCGCTTCTTCTTCCTATAAGGGCGCTCATATAGCATTGCCCTGAGTGGCAGAAGCAAAGCGCCCCATGTGCGAAAACTTCAATTTCTATCGGAGATCTTTCAGCAATCCTCGCAATCTGTTCAAGGCTGAGTTCCCTTGCCAGAACAGCCCTTGAAATTCCCATCTCCGCCGCGGCTTCAACCCCTGCAAGATTGTGAATGCTCATTTGAGTGCTCGCATGCAGCGGCATATCGGGCAAAGCGCACTTGAGTATCCTTGCAAGCCCAAGATCCTGAACAAGCAATGCATCTGCCCCCGCTTCACAAGCTCTCCCAGCCATTTTCAGCGCGTCTGGGATTTCTCTGTCGCTTACAAGCGTATTTAAGGTAACATATACTTTGCAGCCTCTGACGCGGCAATAACGAACGGCGGAATCAAATTCTTCGTTCGTAAAATTTTTTGCGCCCCTGCGGGCATTGAAATTTCCAAATCCCATATAAACCGCATAGGATCCGTTTTGTACGGCGGCAACAACCGCCTCAGGCGAGCCGGCGGGTGATAAAAGTTCCAGCATAGCAATACTTCCGGATTATAGTTTCAAAGGAGTGTGGGCGGTTCTGCCGCCGCCTGCGTATTCGATGTCTGCGCGTTTGCCGCCTGCTTTTTCGCTGGATGCTTTTTCTTCAGCACTTCCTTGCAGTAACGGTCGGCAAAATCAAGTGCCGCCATGGTTGCGCAGTCAAGCGCCGATGCGCCCGAATCGCGCTTTATTTCAAGAACTTTTGCTGTTACAATATTTGCAAGCTGGCGGATGTATTCCGGATCCTCATCGGTTCTGAGCTGGTATTCTCTTCCTGCTATTTCAACGGTTATATTTTGTATCATTTCGACCGTACACCTCTTTTTCATAATCGACGGCGGCTTACAGCGGCTTTTGCCTTTTTCAATTGTTTCTTCCTCTGCCTTGTCCATTTCGTTTATGCCACCGTATTTCGCTGCAGCACAGCTTTTCCGCGCCATTGGTATCATTTACAATATCCGCGCAAAATATCAGCCGCTGGGTTTTCGGTAAAAAACATTGAATTATCCCCGTGCGCCCGTTTTTTGACATTATATCATAAACAGATGTATTGCTACAAGTCAAAAATAATGTTATAATGTATTCCTTAAAAAATCGGCGCGGAGGGATATATGGAAGATAAAAAATACAGGCTTTCAGGCGGGATGAGTCTCGCCGTTCCCGTTTCCGATGCGGACAAGCTTATTTCCGCCTGCAATGGAACCGCCGCTTTGCTTTATATCTATGCTTTGCGCTGCGGAGGGGGATTTTCGGTCAAAAGCGCCGCAGCAGCTTTGAAAAGAACCGAAGCAGAAGTACTGAAGGGTATGGAGCTTCTTTGCAGCATGGGCATATTCAAGTCCGGAGAACCGGAACTGGCAGTGTCCCTCCCTCCTGAGGAGCTGCCTGAATATACGGCTGAGGATATAGCTATGCGTTCTGAAGAAAACAGTGAGTTTCGTGCTATCATTAACGAAACGCAGCGCATAATGGGCCATACTCTTACAAGTGCAGATTTGAAAAAGCTTTTTGGAATTTATGACTACCTTCGCCTGCCTGCGGAGGTTATATTCATGCTTATAAATCACTGTGTGGAAGAAACGCGCGAGCGACTCGGCCCTGGAAAACTGCCTTCCATGCACACCATCGAGAAAGAGGCGTATGTCTGGTATAACCGTGAAATAATCACTTTGGAGCGTGCTGAAGAATATCTGCTACGGAAGCGAACTCGGAGCGATGCCGTTTCAGACGTCAAGCGCATTCTTCAGATAAACGGGAGAAATTTCACATCTTCTGAGCGTAAATATGTTGACAATTGGCTTGATATGGGCTTTGGTCTTGAAGCCATTGCGCTTGCTTATGACAAAACTGTAATTAAAACTGGAAAACTTGCATGGAAATATATGGATTCAATTCTTACTAACTGGCACAGCAAAAACTTACATACGATAGAGGAGATCGCAAATGGGGACTTTCAGACAAAAAGCGGCACTTTCTCTTTTGGCAATGCTGCTACTGCCGGCGATTTTCCTTCTCCCCAGAAAAAATCAAGGGACGATGCCGAGCTTATGAGAAAACTTCTCAACCAGTCCAAAAATAATTGACATGACAACAGATGTTGGAAAAGAGTGGAATTATGGCATACGACGGCAAAATTCTGGCCCGTGCCAGGGATATACTGGAACAGATAAAGCTGAATAACGAAACGGAGCTTAATCGCCGCCGGGCGGAAATATATGAGCTTATTCCTGAAATAAAAAAAATTGAAACAGAAATTACCACCATTATGACAGGAGTAGCCGTTGATGCCCTTAAAAAAGGCTTGGACGCAGGTTCGGCAGTCGAAAACGCACGAAGCCAGTGCGATATTCTCCTTGAAAAGCGTACGGAACTCCTGAAATCGGCAGGATACCCGGCTGATTACATAGACGAAATTTTTTCCTGTTCAAAATGCCGCGATAAGGGATATATACTGGGAAAACCTTGCACCTGCCTGGATAACCTTTATAAGGCCGAAGCCGTCCGCGAACTCAGCAGTATGCTTAACATAGAGGGACAAAGTTTTGAAAATTTTGACTTGAGCTATTATGAAAAAACACCTGCCTCAGGTGGTACGTCACCCTATCAAATTATGAGTACGGTTTTAAGCCTCTGCCGAGATTATGCCTACGATTTCGGAAAAAATTCCGTAAATCTGCTGTTCCGTGGCGGTACAGGTCTTGGAAAAACCTTTTTATCCGTATGTATTGCAAGGGTTGTTTCGGAAAAAGGCTATTCTGTTGTTTATGATACGGCCGTTTCTGTAATGGAAGCGTTTGAAGCGCACAAGTTTGACCGCGGCGGGGCAGATTCGGATAATATTTCGGTCAAAGTCCGTCGTTATCTGGATTGTGACCTGCTTATATTAGACGACCTCGGCACGGAAATGACCACCAATTTTACTCTCAGTGCCCTTTATACTCTTATAAACAACCGCCTGCTCAGCGGCGGCAAAACCATAATAACAACCAATTTAAGCGAGGACGATATAAGAAAGCGTTATTCTCCTCAGATTGTTTCCCGCCTTGAAGGCGAATATATCCTGCTTAATTTTTCAGGCAGTGACATCAGGAGGCTTAAGCGGGAACGCGGATTTAAATAAAAACGCAGAAAGGGCAATCCGTATCCGAATTGCTCTTTCCGCCGCAGGAAGGAGTCATACCGTTATCTCAAGCTCACGCAGCTTCAAGCTGTTCTTGTATATTTTTATAACATATAGTTCTCTTTCCGCAAGCGGTCCAAAAGCAAATTCTCCGTCTTCGTCTGTTATCACAGATGAGAGCAGCTTTCCGGTTTCCTGCCCGTCGGACTCAAAAAGCAGAACCATTGCATCTGTCACAGGCCTTTCTCCGTCTGTTACTTTTCCGACTATTCCGCAGCTTTCGTCTTCTTTCGGTATGATCACTGTGTGTATCTTTTCACCCTTTGCAGGGCGAAAATAGAACTTAGCAAACGCACTCACCGGCACCCGCCTCCAATTTTATTTGAATATCATCCCATAATACGGCGGCAAATCCTCCGTTGTTCTTGACAAGCTGAACTATATTTTATAGAATTACGCGATGAACCGCGGTTCGGCGCGGTATTTTTCCGTAAAATAATATACACAATGCAACGCCCCCTTTTCAGGATAGGTTTCCTGCAGGTTTCCCGGCAAACTTTTGAAAGGACTGATTACGAAAATGGCTATAGACAAAAAGGTCGAACAGATAACGGATATGGAAGTTGATTTTGCCAAGTGGTATACGGATGTTTGCAAAAAAGCTGAGCTTATTGAATATTCAAGCGTAAAAGGACTGCTCATCCTCCGTCCTTACGGCTATGCGATCTGGGAAAATATACAGTCGGAGCTTGACAGGCGCTTTAAAGCTACCGGACATCAAAACCTTTATATGCCGCTTCTTATTCCTGAATCTCTCCTCCAGAAAGAAAAGGACCATGTTGTCGGTTTCGCTCCAGAATGCGCATGGGTTACTTTGGGCGGCGAGGAAGAGCTTGAAGAAAAACTCTGCATACGTCCCACTTCCGAAACTCTTTTTTGCGACCACTGGCGCAGCATAGTCCATTCCTGGCGCGACCTTCCCTTGCTCTATAACCAGTGGTGCAGCGTACTGCGCTGGGAAAAGACTACGCGCCCTTTCCTGCGCCACCGCGAATTTTTATGGCAGGAGGGTCATACCCTTCACGCCTCTGCCGAGGAAGCCATAGCTGAAACCGAGCAGCAGCTTGAAACTTATGCCGATCTATGCGAAAATGTACTTGCAATGCCTGTTGTCCGCGGCTGCAAAACAGATAAGGAGAAATTCGCGGGAGCTGAGCGCACCTATACCATAGAATGTATGATGCATGACAGAAAAGCCCTCCAAAGCGGTACAAGCCATTATTTTGGAGATGGCTTTGCCAAAGCGTTCGACATTGCCTTTACAGACAAAGACAACAAGCTTTCCACTCCTTACCAGACCTCTTGGGGGCTTTCCACCCGAATAATCGGCGGCATAATAATGACACATGGAGATAACAACGGACTTGTCCTTCCTCCTAAAATAGCGCCTATTCAGGTTATTGTCGGTCCCATAGCCCATCACAAAGAAGGTGTTGTGGAAAATGCCGAGAAAATTATAGAAAGGCTTAGCTCTTCCGGAATCCGCGTTAAAGGCGACTTTTCCGAAAACACGCCCGGATGGAAATTTGCGGAATACGAGATGAAAGGCGTTCCTCTGCGCCTTGAAATCGGTCCCAAAGATATTGAGGCCGGACAGTGCGTCTGTGTGCGGCGTGATAACGGCGAGAAAACCGTCGTCCCTCTCAGCGAACTGGAAACTGAAATTCCCTGCTTGCTCAACGAAGTCCATGCCGGACTTTACGAAAAGGCTAAAAAAAATCTTGAAGAAAACACTTATGCTGCCTCCACTCTTGAAGAAGTAAAGAACATATCTCAGGGAAAAGGTGGCTTTATCAAGACGATGTGGTGCGGAGATCTGGACTGTGAAATCAAAATGAAAGAGG
>JAAYWX010000385.1 GCA_012516225.1 Clostridiales bacterium | reverse complement strand
GTTCTTGAAAAAAATACTTTTCATTTGCTCTCATTCAGCTCAAATTTATAGCCGACTCCCCAAACTGTCTTTAAGGCCCATTTGTCAGACACACCCTCAAGTTTTTCGCGCAGACGCTTAACATGGACATCTACGGTGCGGGAATCTCCGAAATAGTCGAATCCCCATACTTCATCCAGCAGCTGGTTGCGGGTATAGACTCTGTTGGGAGTAGATGCGAGATGGAACAAAAGCTCCAGTTCCTTAGGCGGAGTTTCAACCTTTTTGCCGTCTACTATAAGTTCGTATGAATCAAGGTTAATTGTAAGCTTATCAAAATCAAGCTTTTTCTCTCCAGTTTTTTCTTCCGGACTGGTGCGGCGGAGAACCGCATGAACGCGGGCAAGCAGTTCCTTGACCTCAAAAGGCTTGACTATGTAATCATCCGCTCCCATATCAAGACCGTTTACTTTGTCAAAAGTTTCTCCTTTTGCCGTCAGCATGATTATCGGAACACGCGAGGACTCGCGGATTTTTCGGCAGACCTGCCAGCCATCGAGTACGGGAAGCATGATGTCAAGAAGTATTATTTCTGGATTTTCACTCAGTGCAAGACGCACTCCCGTCCCGCCGTCGGATGCAATGATCACGTCAAAACCGTCCTTTTCGAGGTAAAGGCGCAAAAGCTCCGCTATATTTTTATCGTCTTCTATTATAAGCGCTATTCTGGACATGAAACTACATCCTTCCGAATACTTTAGTATTAATTATAATACAATTACTATTATTATAACAGTGAAGGCCGCAAAAGGATTAACAAAATGTAAAAAACGCTGAAAATCAGTTTTTAAAGGCGTGTAAAATCTGTAAAACTATCTGTGCAAAAAACGCACAGGCAGTTTTTGAGATAGCTCTTGCTTTATTTCACTAATGTGATACAATAATCGGGCGATTACAGCTTATGGAGGATATGAAATGAAAAAGCAAGTCAGAACTGTCATTACCCTGCTTTTGGCCGCAGCGATATCTATGGCGCTTCTTACCGGCTGCGGTTCAAAGAAACAGACATCCGAAACTGATGTAACAAGTGCGGAACCTTCCGCGGCAACGGCCACTTTTACAGTAGGATTTGACGCTAATTTCCCGCCTTATGGATTTGTTGACGACAACGGAGAATATGTAGGGTTTGATCTTGATCTTGCCGCAGAAGTTTGCAAGAGAAACGGCTGGGAGCTTGTTAAAAAACCCATAGACTGGGACAGCAAAGACATGGAGCTTAACAGCGGTACCATAGACTGCATATGGAATGGTTTTACAATAAATGGCCGTGAGGACAAATACGAATGGACGAAACCATATGTGGATAACTCACAGGTAGTTGTGGTTAAGGCCGATTCAAAAATAAAAGATCTTGCCGGACTTGCAGGGAAAATTGTACTTGTTCAGGCAGATTCTTCCGCGCTTGCTGCCCTTACGGATGAGAGCAACGAGAAGAATATAGAACTTGCTAAGACTTTTGCAAGCCTTGATGAAGTTCCCGATTATTTGACGGCGTTTATGTCGCTGGAATCGGGAGCAGCGGATGCCATAGCTATGGACATAGGTGTGGCAAAATATGAGGTCGCAGCGCGCGGCGGCAAATATATAATCCTTGACGAAACGATTGCCGATGAGCAGTATGGTGTAGGATTCAAGCTTGGCAACAAGGAACTGCGCGACAAGGTTCAGGCAACACTGGATGAAATGGTTAAAGACGGTACATTTATGGAGATAGCAAAAAAATACGGGCTTGAAGAGGCCGTTATCCTTGGAAAATAATTCAAAGCTAAAAGTAAAGTTCGGGCGGGAAGATTTTTCCGCCCCTTTACCTGTTATAAGCAGAGTTAAAGGTCGGAGGTGGAGAATTGGACATATCCTCTATATTTTTAAGACTTTCTGAGGGCATGATGCGCAGCGTGCTTATTTTCACGCTTACATTGGTATTTTCTCTTCCGCTGGGTCTTGTGGTGTCATTTGGAAGAATGTCAAAATGGGCGCCTTTTGCGGGACTTGAGAATGCAGAGTGTCGGCTTCGCAGTAAGGGGAATAAACTTGCAAAGCTTGCTGAAAAACTGTGTTTGCTTTTCACGAGAGGATTGGCAAAATTCAAACCGGTGCAGCTGATAGTGAAAATTTATATTTCCATTATGCGCGGTACTCCTCTTATGCTTCAGCTTATGGTGGTATACTTCGGACCGTATTATATATTCGGGATGGAAATATCAAGTGATTATAGGTTTTATGCCGTTATAATCGCTTTTTCTATAAATTATGCGGCATATTTTGCCGAAATTTATCGCGGTGGAATTGAATCGATTCCTGTAGGACAGTATGAAGCGGCTGAAGTGCTGGGATACGGAAAAGGACAGACATTTTTTAAAATAATCCTGCCGCAGGTAATAAAGCGTATACTGCCGTCTGTTACTAATGAGGTTATAACGCTGGTAAAAGACACTTCTCTTGCTTTTGTCATCTCTTATGCGGAGATGTTTACGGCTGCAAAACAGATAGCGGCAAAAGAAAGTTCTACCCTTCCGTTTGTCGGAGCTGCTGTTTTTTATTATGTGTTTAATCTTTTAGTAGCTGTAATTATGGAAAAGGCCGAAAAAAGCGTATCATATTACCAGTAAGGAGGGGAGAGCGGCTTGGACGAGAGTACTATACTTGAAATGAAGGATATAAAAAAGAGTTTTGACAATTTAGATGTTTTGAAAGGTATATCTCTCTCCGTAAAGCGCGGGGAGGTAATTGCAGTAATAGGTCCTTCCGGAAGCGGAAAGTCTACACTCCTGCGCTGTGCCACACTGCTGGAAAAGATTGATTCGGGGAGCCTTTTATATATGGGATATACCGCGGCATATACGGGGGAGGATGGAGAGGCGGTTTACGCCTCGAAACAAGAACTGAAAAAAATAAGGGGATATTTTGGACTGGTGTTTCAGAACTTCAACCTTTTCCCTCATTATACCGTAATGAAAAACATTACTGATGCACCTATAAGTGTCAGAAAGCGAGGAAAGAAGGAAACCTATGCAAAAGCAAGGGAATTGCTTTGCAAAATGGGGCTTGAAGATAAGGAAAACTATTATCCCTATCAGCTCTCGGGAGGGCAGCAGCAGAGAGTTTCCATTGTTCGAGCTCTTGCTATGGAGCCGCAGATTCTGTTTTTTGACGAACCGACGAGTGCACTGGATCCGGAGCTTACCGGCGAGGTGCTTAAGGTTATACGCAAGCTTGCAGAGGAGCATATGACGATGGTTATTGTAACTCATGAGATGGAATTTGCCAGAGCTGTTGCGGATAGGGTTATTTTTATGGACGGCGGAGTAATAGTGGAACAGGGCGAGCCAGAGCAGGTTTTTGGAAATCCAAATGAAGAGCGTACAAAGCAATTTCTCTCAAGGTACTCGGAAAGATAGCGAATTAGGAGGAACCAAAATAAAGTTCCTCCTAATTTTTTAAGAAATAGTTTACAATTTCCGCTTGCATTATGCTTCTGAAAATAATATATTTTGTGGTAAAGTATAATTATTTCATTTTGCGGCGTATTTCCCGGAACGCCGTTATTTTTAGTTGCATTTAAAGAAAAAAGGCAGATTTTGCCGTTTTATTTGGTGATACAACATGAAAATTGTAAAAAAATTTTGCGTATATATACTGCTGCTGTCGCTTGTCCTGCCAATGGCAGGATGCAGTACTGAGGGAAATGACAAATACCGTGTTGTTAAAAAATTAGATCAGCAGGAATTCTGCGTTGCATTCAGACTTGACGACAGAGCGGGAGACGCCGTAATTGCTGCGCTTCAGGTTTTGCAGGATTCAGGAGCTGTATCTGAGCTATCAAGAAAATGGTTTGGTGAGGATG
The DNA here is from genome assembly GCA_012516225.1 of Clostridiales bacterium. Lineage (GTDB taxonomy): Bacteria > Bacillota > Clostridia > Oscillospirales > Oscillospiraceae > UBA2658. The sequence goes on along the minus strand of JAAYWX010000385.1, from coordinate 7,476 downwards.
TTTCGCTTCTCAAGGCTGACCCTGATGCAATAAAAAATCTGTCTGAAAAAGTGGGTAAACGCACTTTTATTATAGGGTATGACGCTGGAAGACTGCCTTTTTCGGGAAAGGACTCTTTGGGTGCGCCAACGGGTTTTGACATCGAACTTGCAAAAGCGGTATGCAAAGAACTGGGATGGAGAGCAAAATTTATATCGATAGATGTTTCAAAGGCGGAAGTCGAACTGAATTCTGGAAATGTGGACTGCGTATGGGGCGGCTTTGCATATGACGAAAACAACAAAAATATTCACCAATCACCTGTATATATGAAAAACACAGTAGTGCTTGTTTCTCTGAAAAACTCGAAAATAAGAAGAATAGGTTCGCTTTCCGGGAAAACGCTGACGCTGAGCGAAAACAGCTATCATAATAAGGTTCTTGAAGAAAACGAAGCCTTGAAAAAGAAACCTGAATTTATAGTCAGAGTTCCAAACGGAACAGAAGATTGTTTCAAGGCCTTAAATGAAGGTTCCTGCAGTGCTATAATAACCGACCTTAAAGCTATAGACTATTACAAATGAATTTTTTATATAAGCAGATGAGGATCTGATCGGACTCTGCAGATAGAAAAAGCCGGCTTGCGTGAAAAACGCAGGTCGGCTTTTTCTATGGAGATTATTTGTGCAAAAAACACATTTCGGAATAAGTCAATAAAACTTCGCTTATCTAAGCTGACAAGCTAAAATAACCCCGGTAGAGGGTTGCTTGCAGTTTTTGGCAATGTTATAATAAAATTATGTGGATTTTTAGGATTTTTTCCCAATTTATTCGAAAATATCCGCTGGAACATGAAAGTTCGCAGCTACGGAAACAATAATATAGTAGCGCCGCTTTCGGTTGAGCGGACAAACAAGGCAAAGTACATCGCAGTATTTGCCTAAGCGAGCCTTATTGCAGCGTTTCCGCTTTGCGCCTGCGCAAAATTTAACAAGACACGGTACAGCAAAACGGCAAGTCCGTTTTGAAATAAAAACAGTATACTTTGGAAGGAGAAAAATATGAAAAGAGCAAAGGTTCGCGTTTCTCTGCTTCTGGCGGCAGCACTGATTGCCTCTATGTGCTTGGGGTTTGCAGGCTGTCAGAAGGGTGAAGTTTCATCATCTCAGACTCCCACCGCAAGCGAAGCTCCGTCATCTGCAAAAATATCCGTTACCGATTCAAGAGGCAAAACAATCGAATTTGACAAACACTCCGAAAAAATAGTATGCCTATTAAACAGCGGGCTTAACGATCTCTATATGCTGGGAGCAGCCGATAGGGTGGTCGGCATAGACGAATGGACATATAAAAACGAGATAACCTACAATGTGCTCTCCAAAATTGACGACAGGATTAAAAACAAGGAAATTCCGGCGGTTGATTCTAATATGGAAAAGATAATCAGCCTCAATCCGGATGTCGTCATCATTTGGGCGAACGACACCGAAAAGATTAATACGCTTGAGAGCAACGGCATTAAAGTTGTCGGAATACAGGGTAACAACTTTGACGAAGTCTTTACAAAACTGAAAACCATAGCGGCCGTTGTAGGCAAGGAAGATAGGGCGGAAGAAATTATAAGCTATACGAAAGATACGCTTAAGTCGATAAGCGACAAAACGTCGTCCCTTGCGGATAAGGATAAGAAAACTGGCATTTTCGTATGGGGTGCAAGCAAGCTTGATTTGGCGGGCAATAAAAGTACAGGACACAGCATGCTTGAACTGTGTGGAGTTAAAGACTGTGCCGCAGAAATTGCCGAAGAGCATTTCGTCGCCAAAATGGAGGACGTTATAAAGTGGAACCCCGATACAATACTAATGTGGAACATTGCGGATCTTGACCCTCAGGGATATTTTGACGATTCGCAGTGGTCGGACGTAACTGCCATTAAAAATAAAGATGTCTACGAAATACCTGACGATATGACGTTTTACTGCGATATGTGGACAGTGAAATATATCTATGCCGCGCAGTATTTTGCAAAATGCGTATATCCGGATCTTTTTTCGGATGTGGACATGGATTCTTTTAGAAACAGCATGATGACAGAACTGTACGGCAAAACAGTGGGCTGAGCACCATATAAATATTAAGACAGGGATGTTTGGAATGGAAAGAAGGAAATTCGATAAGTCATCTAAAAGGAGAAGCTTGGAGATTTGCCTGTATTTCATTCCCATCCCTGTTTTTTTGACGGCTCTCTGCATAGGAGCGTACAAGCTGCGGATTACGGAGGTTATTGATATAATTCTGTACAAGATTTGCGGTTATACACTATTTGACAGCAGACTCAAAGCGTTGGCGGTTAAAGCGCTGTTTGATATCCGACTGCCACGCGTGATACTTTCAATGCTTGTAGGAGCCGCGCTCTCCGTTTCCGGTGCATCTTTCCAGTCCATAATGAAAAATCCGCTTGTGGAGCCTTACACTTTGGGCGTTTCTTCCGGTGCAGCTTTCGGGGCGGCGTTCAGTATGGCTTTTTCGCTCATGCCCGTTCAAATAAGTGCGTTTGCTTTTGCAATGCTGAGCATAGCACTGTGTTACGGAATTGCCAGACAAAAAGAACAACTGTCCGTTATTTCCCTGATTCTTGCGGGAATTGTCATTTCCTCAATCTTTACCGCCGCCTTGTCGGCAATTCAGCTTTTTGTAGATCCGCTTAAACTTCAGGGACTAATATTTTGGACAATGGGCGCATTTTACACGACAACATGGAGCAAGGTGTTTTCGTCCGTCGGCTTTATGGCTGCAGGTTTTGCACTGATATTTATTTTCCGCTGGAAGCTGAATATATTGTCTCTCGGCGATCAGGAGGCAAAAATACTCGGAGTGAATCCGGCCCTTTATAAAGGAATAATAATTTTTGCCGCAACGCTGCTTGCTTCATCCTCCGTTGCCGTTACGGGAATTATCAGCCTCGTAGGCCTTATGATACCTCATGTATGCCGAATGCTTTTCGGCCCGGACAATAAAAAGCTTGTGCCTCTTTCAATGGCTTTAGGGGCTTCATATCTGACGGTGGTGGATACTTTTGCAAGAAACCTTTTTACATTTGAAATACCGGTAGGTATATTTACAACCTTTCTTGGAGCGCCGTTTTTCATTATACTTCTCAGAAAAGTGAGGAGCGCCGGATGGAACTGATTGAGTATAAAAACGTTTCCATACGCTATGAGAAGGGAAAGCCGGTTATAAGCAATGTAAGTTTCGGATTGGAAAAGGGGTCTATAACTGCGTTCCTCGGACCTAACGGAAGCGGAAAAACAACTCTTATGTCCGCGCTTAACCGTTTAGTTACTCCTTTTGAGGGAGAGATTTTTGTTGACGGTATCAGCATTAAAGATATACCGTTGAAAAAACTTGCTGCTAAAATAGCGACAGTTCCGCAGTTTTCATCGCCAAGCTTTGGCTATTCGGTCTATAACATGATACTTTGGGGACGAGCCCCTTATATATCGTATACGCCAAAGTCGGAGGACTACAGGATAGTAGACGAAACAATAGAAAGGCTGAAAATTGAGCGCCTGAAAGACAAGCCGTTTACAGAAATTTCAGGAGGAGAAAAGCAACTTGTACTTATTGCCAGAGCAATGGCTCAGAAAACGCCTATAGTTCTTATGGACGAACCTACAACTTACCTTGATATAAAAAACCAGATAAAAATTCTCAACATAGTCAAAGAAATTAACGCCTCGGACGGAGTAACTTTCGCTGTTACGCTTCATGACCCTAATCATGCCCTTTATATTGCCGATAATGTCGTAATGGTAAGCAACGGCAGTGCGGTCAAGGGAAAAACTGCAGATATGATGACTGAGGAGAATATAAGAAAACTCTATGATGTAAAGTCCTCTTTTGCCGACATCGGCGGCATTAGGTACATGGCCGTGGACTACAGGGATTAGACTGTAAGGCTTTTATGCAAGCGTGTGAAAAGATGCTCCTGTAAAGGCTGAACAATAGAAAAAGTGCCGGATTTTCTCCGGCACTTTTCTTTAAAATATTCTTGATTATGCGGTATGACTTTTTAAACTGCTTTTCCAGGCATAAAAAATCCCGCCTCGGTTCGAGACGGGAGCCAGGGAATGTGCAGACCAACGGCAGTAGGTCTGCATGGTAAGATTGGTAAAGGTGAAGGAGAAATCAGCAAATATATATTTTCAGGCTTTTTTACCAGAAAGGATGTTTTCGTTTTTGATAGCCTGATAGGACTTGCGGTCGGAATACAGCTCGTCTTTAAGCGGATTTTTCTTGTTTTTGATGATAATTTTTAACTGATAGATGCCGACGGCGATATTGAAAACCAGAGCCAAAATGCTGACTGCGTAATAAGCCGAGGAACTGTGCGTCGATGCGACCGCGAACTTGCTCTTTACAAAGAAATCAGGAATAGTCATCATAAGCATCATGTAGAGAGCCAGAGTGTGCACTCTGTGCTGAGCCCATGCGCCTTTTTTTATTGTAAATGCGGGAATGGTGCAGGACAAAAGGAGCGCGGCACTATAGAACGAACGGTCCGTAAGGCAATTGTAAACATATGCGAAATTCCAAAGGTCATAGGCGATTATCCAGAACCACATCATATCGGGCCATACCAAGTCGTGGTGACGGTCTTTGCTGATTATAATTCCGTACCAGCCGCATATTGTAAGCATATTTATTATACCGGCAGCGGCGTTCATGGCATTCCACGGACCGCCCATATAGAACATATCGTCTATTACGCCGTTCATGCCCATAACCTGGATCTCACGCGCAACGGCTTCAAGAATATTTAGTGCCAAAATTGCGGGCGGAAGCAAGTAGCACCATTTTGTTTCCTGCATTTTTTTAGAAAACCTCATTCCCAGCCCTATGTAGCAGCCGACCAGCGCGGAATAAACCTTTGCCCATGCAAACCAGTTGGCCGTTTGAGAGCCTGTTCCGATACCGGATGTTTTAGGCCAGACGAAAATTGTGAGGAAGACTGGAAGAACTATAAAGAAGGCAATACCTGTATATTTGTTGTATCGGGTTACTTCATTTAGAATTATAAGTCCTGCCAAAACCGCTGCCCACAGAAGCCAAGAATACCACGGAATATATTCAAACAAAAACATAGCCAAGACCTCCCGTTTTTTATTAATAACTAATAAGTATTGCGTTGCACTATTTGTCGCCGCTTATAGTTTCCTTAACGGCAGTAACGGCTATTTTGCCTGCACGTTTAAGGACATTTGGAGCCATCTTCAGCGGCAGTTTTTCGTATGTGGTTGCGTATGCGTTGTATTTTCTTACAAGCTTTATTGCGTCAAATTTGCATTTGGTCGTACACATTCCGCAGCCAACGCACATTGTGGTGTCAAGTTGAACGGCGCCGCAGCCAAGACAGCGGTGCGTTTCTTTTCGCAATTGCTCTTCAGTAAAAGTTTCACGCGGATCTTTGAAGGATTTTCTATCGTGTGCTGTAAGCGGACGCTGACGCGGAGTGTTGTCATAGTTTAGTGCAAGTGCGCTCCTATCAAGGCTGTCCTTATCAAGAGATTTGTATTCGCGCCGGTCACGACCGAAAGTCAGGCTCTGCCCTTCCCATACAAAGCGGTGCATTGAAATAGCAGCTTGTTTTCCCGCGGCTATGGCATCTATCGCGAACTTCGGACCTGTAAAGACATCTCCTCCGACAAAAATATCAGGGACGTCGGTCTGGTATGTAAATGAGTCTGCAGCAGCGGTGCCGTTCGCGTTGAGTTTAAGTTTGCTTCCCGTAAGCAGGCTGCCCCATTCTATGGACTGCCCTACCGAAAGCAAAACATAATCTGCGGGAACTATTACCGTTACGGCTTCATCATATACCGGAGCGAACCTATGGTTTTTATCAAATACTGAAACGCATTTTCTGAATTCCACTCCGGTTACTTTGCCGTTTTCTGTTATAATGCGCTTTGGACCCCAGCCGTTCTTGATTTCTATGCCCTCTGAAAAGGCTTCTTCAATTTCTTCAGGCAGCGCGGGCATCTCGTTTCTGCTTTCAAGGCAGTACATATCGACAGACTCTGCGTTTTGCCTTATGGCTGTGCGGGATACGTCTATTGCAACATTACCGCCGCCAATGACAACGACTTTCCCTGAAAGCGAGGGATTTTTGCCAAGATTTACATTGCGGAGAAATTCCACACCAGTGATAACACCCTCTGCGTCTTCACCTTCTATGTTAAGCTTTCGTCCGGCCTGCGCGCCTATTGCAATATATATGGCCTTAAATCCCTGGCTGCGCAAATTGTCAAGAGTGATGTCCCTGCCGACTTCGACTCCCGTTTTAAATTCAACGCCCATTTCTCTGAGAACGTCTATTTCCGCACTTACAACATCTTTTTCGAGCCTGAACGACGGAATTCCGAGTGTAAGCATTCCGCCAAGCTTTTCCTGTTTTTCAAACACAGTAACAGAATAACCGTCAAGAGCAAGATAATATGCACAGCTAAGTCCAGCAGGACCGGAGCCAACTATGGCCATTTTCTTACCGTAATTGTTTCTTTTCTTGGGAATATATCGGTTTTCGGAGCGAAGTTCCCTGTCCGCGATGAACTTTTTGATTTCGTCTATGGCTATCGGAGAGTCTATCATGCCGCGGGTACATTCCGATTCGCAGGCGTGGGGGCAAATGCGCCCGCAGACGGCCGGAAAAGGATTTTCTTTTTTAATAAGCTCAAGAGCTTCAAGATACCTTCCTTGTGCCGCAAGTTTAATATAACCTTGAACTGCAATATGTGCAGGACAAGCGGTCTTACAGGGGGCTGTTCCGCTTTCGACTACATTTTTTCTGTTCTCACGATAGTTTACATTCCAGTCCTTTTCTTTCAGAACATGGTCATGTGCGGTTTTTGCAGGCTTTACGATAATAGGTTTGGTGCTGCAAAGTTTTTGACCGAGCTTCAGAGCATTTGTCGGGCAGTATTCCACACATTGTCCGCAGGCTACGCACTTATCCTTGTCCACCTCGGAAACGTAATTTGATCTTATCATGTCCGGGGAATTAAACATAATAGCGTTGCGCATAGAGTAACAGCCGCAGGCGCAGCAATTGCATATGGCATGTGTTTCTCCGGCATCTATGTTGGGAATGGAGTGCATAAGCCCGTTTTCTTCGGCTTTCCGTATAATCTCGAAAGCTTCTTCACGAGTTATTTCCCTTGCCCTGCCGGTTCTTATGTAATATTCGGCGCCTTTGTCAAGCTGTATACACATATCCTGTTCAAGGTGACCGCAGCCCTGTCCGAGGAGGCGGCGTGAACGGCGGCATGTACAGTCGGCAACTGCAAAACGGGTTGCCTTATTCAGAATAGTGGAAACTTCTTCAAAGCCTATGCTGCGGCTGTCGCCGTCGATTGAGGACTGAATAGGGATAACACGCATAGGACCTGCGCCTACAGGCATTATCGGGGCAAGAACCGAACCGCGCAGCCTTGCGTATTC
>JAAYWX010000384.1 GCA_012516225.1 Clostridiales bacterium | reverse complement strand
ATAAAATTCAATATAGATAATATGTCTTTTTTTATTGACATTTTCTATTTTCGGCATTATCATATGAGCAAATCTTCATATGAAAGGTTGTTCATATATGCTGCCAAATTCAGAAAAACCGTCCTCTGATTGTTGCAGTGCGAATAATAAGCATGTGCACGATGCGATAGTCCGTGAAATAAGAAAAAAGCTTCCCCATGATGAAGAGCTTTTCAACCTTGCGGATCTTTTCAAGGTTTTCGGGGATACGACAAGAATAAAAATTCTTTACGCTCTTTCCGAGTCCGAACTGTGTGTATGTGCCATAGCTGAGCTTCTGAAGATGACACAGTCCGCCACTTCTCACCAACTGCGTGTTCTGAAAGACAGCGGGCTTGTGGGCAGCCGCCGCGAAGGCAAAACGATCTACTATTTTTTGACGGATGACCATGTCCGCTCCATAATCAGTCAAGGATATGATCACATTACCGAAGATAAGGAGACAGACAATGATTAGAGAACACAGGGAGGATGTAATTAAACTTTCGCTGTCAGCGGTTTTATTTGCCGCCGCGCTTATTATCCCGTCAGAAGGCCCTCTGCGCCTCGCAGTTTTTGCCATCCCGTATTTAATCGCGGGATACGAGGTTCTTTGGTCCGCAGTACGCAGCATTTTCAAGGGAGAAATCTTTGATGAAAACTTTCTTATGGCGCTCGCCTCTATCGGGGCTTTTTGCATAGGAGAATACCCTGAAGCGGTTGCCGTAATGCTGTTTTATGGCGTAGGCGAGCTTTTTGAGCATATTGCCGTCGGAAAAAGCCGTAAATCAATAGCCGCGCTTATGGATATACGCCCCGACTATGCTGTTGTCCTGCGCAGCGGTACGGAAGAAAAAGTTTCTCCCGCTCAAGTAAATGTCGGTGAAACTGTCATAGTACGTCCTTTTGAAAAAATTCCTCTTGACGGCACAATAATAGAAGGAGAAACATCGGTCAATGCCGCAGCACTTACGGGTGAGTCCCTCCCCGTTGATAAAAAGACCGGCGATGCCGTTATGAGCGGTTCCATAAATCTTGGCGGTATGATAAAGGTCGTTGTAAAAAGCCCTTACTCGGAAAGTACGGTTGCGAAAATTCTTGAGCTGGTTGAAAACGCCTCCTCGAAAAAAGCCCGGCAGGAAAACTTTATTACACGCTTTGCAAGATATTATACTCCGTGTGTCGTTGTCGGAGCGGCTCTTCTTGCTTTCGTACCTCCGATATTTTTCTCCGGCGATATCAGCGAATGGGTGCGCCGTGCTTTAATCTTTCTTGTTGTTTCATGCCCCTGCGCTCTCGTTGTTTCCGTTCCTCTGTCTTTCTTTGGCGGCATAGGCGGAGCTTCGCTCAGAGGAATACTCATAAAAGGTTCAAATTATCTTGAGGCCCTCTCCCGAGTCAAAACCGTTGTTTTTGATATAACCGGAACTCTTACCGCCGGAAGTTTTAAAGTTGTTGCTGTCCATCCCGAGCTGGTTTCTCCGGATGAGCTTTTGGAAATTGCAGCTGCCGCTGAAAGTTTTTCAAACCATCCCATAGCCGAATCTATCGTATCCGCCCACGGAAAAGACATTGACAAATCCCGTTTCGGCGAAGTTTCCGAACTGCCCGGACGCGGCATAAAAGCGGTTATCGATAAGAAAACGGTCTGGGTCGGCAATTGTACCCTTATGGAAGAAGCCGGTTCCGACTGGCACGAGTGCGAGCTGTCCGGAACCGCCGTACATATATCCATAGACGGAAAGTATATGGGGCATATAATTATCTCCGACGAGCTGAAATCCGATGCTAAAAACGCCATATCAGCTCTTTCCGAAACCGGAGTCAAAAGAATCGCCCTTCTTACAGGCGATATGAAAAAAGTAGGCGAATCGGTCGCCCACGAACTTTCAATAGACGAGGTTTATTCTGAGCTTCTCCCCGCTGGCAAAGTTGAAAAAGTCGAAGAGCTTCTCTCCGAAAAAATCGCTGGCTCAACTCTTGCTTTTGTGGGTGACGGCATAAATGATGCGCCTGTACTTTCGAGAGCGGATATAGGCATTGCCATGGGCGCTCTTGGAAGTGATGCTGCGATAGAGGCCGCAGATATAGTGCTTATGGACGACAAACCTTCAAAAATTGTCACCGCACTGGCCT
>JAAYWX010000383.1 GCA_012516225.1 Clostridiales bacterium | reverse complement strand
CCCAGACGCTATAACTACAGGTGCAAGATCCTGCCCCGGTTCGTATTTAAGTGCAGCGGCTTTTTTGTCAGACTTTGACATCTACTCCCACCCTTCTGTAAGGAAGAGATTTGAAAACATCCATAAGCGATCGTGTTTTTTCAAGCGTTGCCACTCGTGTTTTTCCTATATGATATTCTGTCCCATAAAGGAGCTTCGGCACTTCTTTCATCATTTCTTCATATCCCGACTCGCACCCTTTTGGGCAGAAGAGCAAAAAATCAATTGTGGATTTATAAACGAAAAATTCTGCCTCAAAGCGTCCCACACTTGAAACGTCAATGACCATAAGGATATGCATACCTTTTCCGCCGGCCTCTTCCGGCAAATCTTTCTCGTCGCTTTCGGGATTTATCCACACTTCAGCAAACGCCTTTGTTTCGTTATACTGAACAGGCAGTATGAAGTGAAGCAGAGGGGTAAAATTGCATGGAGAAGAAAGCAGACTGTGAAGCATACTTTCAAGCTTTAGGGAATCGGAGAGGTTTGCCTTTCCCGTTTCGGCCTGACGTGAAATAAGCTCAACGAGAAGGGAAATTACTTTGGAGTCTTCCTCCATTCCGGCCGAACGTATCGAAAAACCACCGTTTTCTTTAAGCTGAGCAATATAGTCATCAAAAAGGGAACTAAACTGCTGTCTTTCCTGACTTGTAAGATAGTGGCGCAACCGCATGGCGGACTCAAGGAGATAATCCGGATTGGTGTTGAACCGAGAAAGATTATATGTAATTATCGACAGAATTTTTGCCATTTTCGGCGTAAAAAGTATACTGTCTTCAATTTCCTTTATAAGTCCAAGAGTTTGCGCCTTAAGTTCGGGAAAAATATTCTCGGCATCCTTGGAATTGAAGCCCGCAATCAGCTTGTCAAGTTTTTCCGAAAGCACTCGGCTTGCAGAAAGCTCGTTTCTGAGAAATGTCAGATTGTTTGCTACGGAATCCAAAATATCACGTTGACTCCCAACGCTGTAAAGAGCCCGCAGGAATTTTGCTATGGCCACCTGCGCTTCCGGTTTCATTCTGTTGTTCTCGCTTACAGTTCTGAGGAAATCAAAAATCTCTCCTTTAAATGCAGTTGATGCATTTTCTTGATTCTTCATCTCCTGGGGCAGGCCATTCGGCCTAATAAGCAGAACATCGAAAATGCTCTCAATTTCTTTTGTAACGGTCTTGTTGTTTGCCGGAAGAAGCTTATACAGTTCTTCAAGCATAAAAATATTTTTAAGGTACGATACCGTTACGCTGGGGTCTTTCAGAAGGTTAAGAAGCAGAGTCGGGGAATCGTTTCCTTCTCTCAGCCCGTTATTTTGCTTGAGAAGTTCGCTTTGATTGTGTGTCTGCACTACTTTCGTGGGATTCTGTATACTGAAAGAGCCCGCCGGTTCGACTCCCGGCTTTGGCTGAACGTTCTGATTTTTGTTCACAAGCGGCGTGGTAATGCGTAGAAAGTCCGACACTGCAGTACCTCCTCTCTTCGGTCTTTACATTGAGTACATATGGAGTGTCGT
>JAAYWX010000382.1 GCA_012516225.1 Clostridiales bacterium | reverse complement strand
TCTTTCCATTTCAATCAAATAGTATTTCACTCCGCCCGAAAGCAAATTTCAGGCTTATTCAGAGATTTCTCTTGAATTTTTCCGCCGCCTCAAGCTGTTCCTCCGCAGAAATCAAAGTGTTCTGCGTAATATTGTCACCGCCATGCAGACGCGCAAGCTCCCGCTTTCTTCCCTCTCGGTCTAAAACCGTCACGCTCGTGTATGTTCTTCCGTCCCGTTCCGATTTTTCAATGCGGAAATGGGTATCTGCCATCGCTGCTATCTGAGGCAGATGAGTCACACACAGGACTTGCTTTTTTCTTGAAAGCTCCGCAAGCTTCTCTCCAACGCGCTGTGCCGCTATTCCGGATACTCCGGTATCAATCTCATCAAAAACGAGGGTTTCTATTTCATCTTTTTCGGAAAATACATTTTTCATTGCAAGCATTATCCGCGAAAGCTCACCGCCAGATGCAATTTTGCTTATAGGACCGGGTTTTTCCCCCTTGTTTGCGGATATCAGAAACTTTATCTCGTCTCCTCCTGCAGAATTAAACCCATCCTCACTTTGGACAGGAGTTATGTCAACCAAAAAGCTCACAAAAGGCATTGAAAGGCCGGCAAGTTCCGCCTCTATCTTTGATTCAAGCTCCGAGGCGGCCTTTCTGCGGGCGTTTGTCAGCTTTTTGGCTTTTTCCTGTACTTCCCGCTTTTGTTCATTAAGCCGTACCGTCATTTTGCAAAGTATGTCATCCGAATATTCCAGCTCTTCCAAACGCTGTCTTGCCTTTTCAAGTTTTTGGATAAGCTCGGCCTCATCTCCTCCGTACTTTTTTGACAGGCGTCTGAGATAGGCAAGCCTTGTTTCTATTCTGTCATATTCTTCCGGAGAAAAATCCAAAGTGTCCAAAAGATCTCTTATTGTTTCGGCGGCATCCCTAAGCATAAGAGAAGCGTCCGTTATTGTTTTTTCAGCCTCAGAAAGTTCCGCGCAGTAGCGTGCCGCACGCGCTGTTTCCGCCGCTGCTCGGTCTGCCAGCGAAACCGCACTTTCATCCGCCCCATATAGTGCGTCATAAGCAGTATTAAGCGATTCCGTCAGCTTTTCTGAACTGTGAAGCAATTCGCGCCTTGCCGAAAGCTCTGCTTCCTCTCCTTCACGAAGATTGGCGCTTTCAAGCTCCTCAGTCATAATTTTAAGGCTTTCCGAAAGGCGCGCCCGCTCTTCCTCGTTCATCGACAGCGTCCTAATTTCTTTATTCAATTCTTCATATTGTCTGTATGCTGTCTTGTATTCTTCCAATATTTCCTTATATTCACCAAATGCGTCCAGATATTCCCTGTGACGCGTTTCATCCATAAGGCGTAGTCCGTCATTTTGTCCGTGAATATCAATGAGAAGTCCGGAAAGCTCGCGCATCTGCGCCGCCGTAACTGGCAAACCGCATATCCGGCATGATGACTTTCCATCCTCTGAAATCCTGCGCTGCAAAATCAGTTCCCCGTCGGAAGATATCTCGTTTTCCGAAAGCCAGGCTTCTGTCTTGGAGCTTGTGAACACAGCCGTTGCAAGCGCCTTGTCCGCTCCGGTTCTGACAAGTTCCCTGCTTGTCCGCGCTCCCATAACGGCAAATAGCGCGTCTATAATTATAGATTTTCCCGCACCGGTTTCTCCCGTAAGTACATTGAGTCCTCCGGTAAAAGTGATGTCCGCTTTTTCTATTACCGCTATATTTTCAATGTGGAGATCCTGAAGCATATCCTCTCCCCCTGACGGCAACATACTCTAAAGAAATTTTTCTATCTCACTCTCGAACCTTTCGGCCGCTTCCCTGTCCTTCATCGCTATAAACGCCGTATCGTCACCGGCGATCGTACCCACAAGTCCTTCAATTTCCATTCCGTCAAGAGCTGCACATGCGGCCGACGCAAGCCCAGGAAGCGTTTTCAGCACCAAGATATTCTGTGCTGTGGCGTATGTGGTAACGCACTCTCTGAATATTTTTTTCAAACGAATGTCAAAATCCGAAAATTCGTCCCTTGATGCCGCAACATACCGGTATTTCCCCGTATTTGTAAGTTCTTTCACCAAACGGAGTTCTTTTATATCCCTTGAAAGCGTTGCCTGCGTACTTCTTATCCCGCGTGCGGCAAGCTCTTCAATAAGTTGACCCTGTGTTTCAATATCTTTAGAAGAAATAATTTCAAGTATTTTCTCCTGTCTTGCCGACTTCATGTTCTTTCCCCCAATTTTTCAAAAGCGATGTCATAAAAGCTTTTGCCTGAAACATGCGCCATAATCGTGTAGTGCTGTGACTGCCTAACTCGCAGTTCATCGTTCGGTTTTACGGGTATCAGTTCTCCCCCGTCCACAGAAAGCCAGATTTGTTTTCCGCTGCTCTCCCCCGCCCTGACTGTAACCAGCCTTTCCGGCGCAAGGACAAAAGGCCTGACGGTTATAATA
>JAAYWX010000381.1 GCA_012516225.1 Clostridiales bacterium | reverse complement strand
GGCGCATTACCTGGTATTACGGCAACCGGCCGACGGTGGTGTGGCGGTGCGTCAGGAAAATCGAGTGCCGAACGCCCGAGTGCCACTCGCAGAGCGTCAAGGAAGCGGATCTCAAGCGCGGCGTGGTGAAGGCAATCAACAAGCTGGTGCTGGGCAAGGAGGACTTCATTTCCGCCATGCGCAAAAACGTGGAGGTCGTCATTGGCGGCGGCGCCGGGCAGAACGTTGATGAAATTGATGAAAAGTTAGCGCAGCTTCAGGACGAGCTTGTCCGGCTCGCCAGCGGCGGGCAGAACTATGAGGCGGTGGTCGAGGAGATTTACCGCCTGCGGGAACTGAAGGGCAAAATCCTTTCGGGCAGCGCCGACATTCACGGCAAGCGCCGGCGCGTCGCCGAGATGGAGGAATTCCTGAACGGCCAGTCCGGCATCCTTTTTGAGTTTGACGACAAGCTGGTCAGAAGGATTGTCAACAGGGTGACGGTATATGACGGCAGGCTGACGGTGGAGTTTAAGACGGGTACGGAAGTGAATGTGGAATTGTAGGGTAATAAAATAATACCGCTGGTCAGGGCTTAAAGGCTTTGGCCGGCGGTTTTCGCTTTAATTGTAAATTTTTCTGCAGGCATATTGAAATTATTCGTTTCTTCGCATATAATGGAAGTTGGAATTTTCTGCTTTGTGAGGTATTCGCAATGGATTATTTAACGGCGAAACAAGCCGCTGAAAAATGGAATATATCCCCGCGCAGGGTGCAGGTCTTATGTGAGCAGGGCCGGATAAAGGGCGCTTTTCGCCTGGGCTGGGCCTGGGCGATACCAAAGGACGCGGAAAAGCCCGCTGATTTGCGAATAAAATCGAAAAACAGCACATAAAAAGGTGGATTATATACAGAAATTGAAGGCTGCAAAGCCTGTTTAATGGTTGCGGCATTTGTGCCGTTGTTTTGTAGATTTTAGAATAAGGAGCAAAATTAGAATATGGACAATCAGATGTACAACTCAATTGTCAGTTTTATATGGGGCATTGCGGACGACTGCCTGCGCGATGTATATGTACGCGGCAAGTATCGTGATGTTATCCTTCCGATGACAGTAATCCGCAGACTTGATGCGGTTCTTGAAGAAACAAAACCGGCTGTGCTTGAAATGAAAAAGAAACTTGATAAAGCAGGCATCACAAATCAGACTGCCGCTCTTTGCAACGCCGCAGGGCAGTCTTTCTGCAACAGCTCTCCTTTCTGCCTGCGCGACCTTACTTCAAGGGCAAAAAAGCAAACCTTAAAGGCGGATTTTATAGCTTATCTTGACGGGTTTTCGCCTAATGTTCAGGAAATCTTGGAGAAATTCAAGTTCCGCAATCAGATAGACACAATGGTGGACGCAGATATTCTCGGAGCCGTTATTGAGAAATTTGTTTCCCCTACCATTAACCTGAGCCCGAACCCGGTATATAAGGACGATGAGAAGAAGGAAATACGGTTGCCCGGGCTTGACAACCATACCATGGGATTGATTTTTGAGGAGCTGATCCGCCGCTTTAATGAAGAAAACAACGAGGAAGCCGGAGAGCACTTCACGCCGCGAGACGTCGTGGAGCTGATGGCCGACCTTATATTTATACCCATTGCCGATAAAATCAAGGATGCGACCTACTCTTGCTATGATGAAGCCGTTGCGTGATTGATACAAGGATTTTCACCTGTTTTCGTTATGAGATTTCAAACTGCATAGAAGTGAGGGCTTTACGACGACGAGGGGTGTGTAGAGGGCTTTGTACGTTGCGATTAACGGAAAGTGTTCTTGATTAGATTAACATTCAAGCATCTTTTGAAATCGGATTTTGCACACACTCATAACGAAAAGGAAAGCCCATAACGAATAAGCAATATATCATTATGTGTGTGAACACGTCATATACACCAGATTAGGGGTTGATAATTATGCAAAGAAAAGATCGCCAATTTGGAGAAGTATCTGAGAAAATAAGAAGGAATATGCGAAATATCCGTAGCAAAGATACAAGTGTTGAGGTATTGCTACGAAAGCGTTTATGGCACGATGGATACCGATATCGAAAGAATTATAAGAAATTACCAGGTTCTCCAGACATAGCAATTACAAAATACAAGTTAGCTCTTTTTTGTGATAGCGAGTTTTTCCACGGTAAAGATTGGGATAAGCTAAAAGTTCGCTTGGAACGCGGAAAAAACCCACAGTATTGGCTTCGACATATAGAAGAGAATATGGAACGCGATCGCAGGGTGGATAGAGAATTGGCATTACTTTATTGGACTGTAATTCGATTCTGGAGTAATGATATAAAAAAGGACCTACAAGGATGTCTACGATTTATAGAAGAGACTGTGTTTGAAAAGATGGTAATTAACACCTATGATAGGGAACCAGAAGGCGATGATTATTAACCCCCGGTGATGGCCGCGTCTATTGTACCGGGGTTATATATTAGAAAATAAATTCGCATATGAGCGTAGTGGCGAATATTTGCTTGCTCTTATATATTTGAAAATTAAAAAATACGGTTCTCAAAAAAATCCGCAAAAAAGTGTAATATTTCTATTGCCTTTTTTATTCAAGCGTGATATGATATGTACATATTAACGATGGGGGGGTTCAAACATGGCAGATACGAAAGCAAGAAAACTAACCTATGACGAGCTGTTTAACTCGACTACGATGTTCTATATTAATCAGGACTGTGAGGAGAGCATTAAGAGGACGATTGATGAACAGACGGCAGATATCCTTGTTGGATTAAAATCCATCTCGAGCAAGGAGACTCTGAAGCAATATATCATTGACCATAAAGATTCTTTGGATAGACTTACTTCGGTAGCGGAGATTTCAGAAGAAAGATTTAAAAGAATGGTGTCAATGATAAGAAAAGATCGTGGCTTTGTCTTTGCTACAGAATGGGGACTGAGTAAAATTCGTTCAGCTATGATGGAAAGCCCAGCAATGATGGAAAGCGTCTTAAATCTCATTTGGGATGGAAAGAATGATCCTAAGATGCAGGCGTGTATTCACCCGTTCTATTTGGAAAATATGGCAATGGATGCGAGCACACTTGCAAAAATTAAAGACGAAAGTAGCGTCCGGCAGCTTGTAAAGCGCGGCTTGGAGGGTACCTATAGCAATATGATCGGTGATGCAATACTTGCAGATATTGAAAAAGAGTTGAAAAGGGTCTGTGCAAAACACGGACTTGAATACCAGAAAAATGTTCGGATACCAAAGCTCGATCGTGCGGTAAGTTTTGTCTTGGAATCATCCACAAAGCCAAAACTCATTCTTGATGTGTCGTATAGCGTCACGACATCCAGCAGCCAAGGAAGCAAAAAGGAAGCAGCAAGAAAAACGGAGGCTGTTATAAAATCAGAACGAGAGGCTGGAAATAAAATAATCTTCGTCAATTTTTTAGATGGAGCTGGCTGGATAGGAAGACAAGCCGATATGAGAGAAATTCATAGGTGTTCCGATTATGTTCTCAATTTTCAAAACATGGGCTTATTGGAAGATATCATTGATGCACACATCAACGAATTATAACTGTGGAGGGTTTAAATATGAACGCTGCTGAAAGAAAAGCTAAGTTGAAAGAATTCACAGACCATCCGGAGACTGCTTGCCGGACCGGTATCCCTATTACCTATCATGGTAGTATTATCACACTTAATGCCTATGCGATACCTCTGGAATATCTGGTCTATA
The DNA here is from genome assembly GCA_012516225.1 of Clostridiales bacterium. GTDB lineage: Bacteria > Bacillota > Clostridia > Oscillospirales > Oscillospiraceae > UBA2658. The sequence goes on along the minus strand of JAAYWX010000381.1, from coordinate 5,411 downwards.
ATCCGTACAACGGAAGGATCGGTAGTGTTGTTAAGTCATATGAGAGACAGAACCATCAGCTTAATCCGGAAGACCCAGGTGATAAGAAGATTATTGAAAAATTTCTCTGGGATTCCAAGCCAGAGGCGAATAAGAAAACAAGGGAGCGCCTTCTTAAAGAGCACCAGCAAAAACATGGAATAGTGACTGCTGATGGTATGATTATTGATGGTAACCGCCGTGCGAGTTTGCTGAACAGCATTATGGCGGATGATACCATTCCGTTCAACGAAAAGAGTCACTGTCAGTTCTTTATCGCTATCATTCTGCCCGAGGGTGCCGACAAAAAAGAGATTCTTGCGCTGGAAACTACTTACCAGATGGGCGAGGATGCTAAAGTTGATTATAATCCTATTGAGAAGTACCTTAAGTGCAAGGACTTAAAAGATGCGGGATTTACCGACGATGACATTGCTGGAATGATGGATTGCAAACCGGGCGAAGTTCGCACAATGCTCTCTGCCCTGAATTTGATGGATGAATATCTGGATGAGTATGGCTATTCCGGTATGTATACTCAACTTGACAAAAATGAGGACTCATTCCTAAAGCTTGATTCTGCCCTAAAGAAATATAAGGCTGGCGTAGCCTCAATGTGGGCTTATGATCCTGAAGCCGATGTCGCTGATTTAAAGCTGATTGCTTTTGATTACATCCGTGCTAATTTCGAGCAAACTCTTTTCCGAGATATTATTTCGGTACCTTCGGTGAAGAAGCCGGCATCAAGCTTCTTTGCGAAGCAAGAAGTATGGGAATCGTTCCGCGACCAGCATTTTGCAACTACTGATGCTATTCAGGAAGAATCCGTAGAGGATATTATGGCAAAGAATCCACCAGATCTGAGTCGAGCCTTGAAGGCAAGGGATCAACAGTGGCAACAGAAAGTCGAAGAACCGTTTGACGATAACTATATTCAGAGCATGGATATCTTAAATAACCATGCTAACGCAGCAAGACCATTACAGCAGCTTATGAAGGCTTGTCAGGCTCTTGAAGTTGTAGATGTAAGTCAACCGAGTTTCTTGAGCGACAGAAATGTGCTTGGCTGTGTCAAATCCTTGGATGAATTTGTAACTAAATTCAAGGAAATTCTCGGTTTGTAAAGGAAGTTGAGTGAATGAAGAAACTGTGTCTTGAATCAAATGAAAACGGCAGTTCTCTAATTATCACCGGGGACATAGATTCCATATTTAGCAATAGACGTGCGGCGCGGTACTTAAAGGACACGGTGAAGTTCGCTAAAACGGATGGCAGTATTATTGTTGAAGCCGATGATGACATAAATAAGAGTATCGATCGGATAAAGAAGCTCTGCGATTATATTGGGGCAGAACTTGTTTATTCAGGAAGGGTTTCCGAGGCAGTAACCAATTACGCGCTTGAAGAGGAAAAATTTGGGGAATTTGCAGAAAAGGCTCGTCTAATCAGAGATAATCATTGTGATAAAGATGATTTTGAGCGGTTTGTTGATTCTGTAAGCAAAAATCTGTCTAATAGAAGTCTGTATAAACTACAGTTGCTTTCTGCATATCACCTCGCCTTCTCACAGAATGCGTGTAATTTCTCTGTGCCAGGAGCGGGCAAAACAAGCGTTGTCTATGGGGCTTTTGCTTATTTGTCAAATCTACCGCAAGAAGACAAAAAATATGTGGATCGATTATTGATTGTCTCTCCTTTGAGTGCATTTGGTCCCTGGGAATTTGAATACGAAGAGTGTTTTGGAGAAAAGCCGTCAACAAGAAGGCTGAATGGGAAAGTCCCGATTGAAGAGAAAAAGCAATATCTGTATTCATTTAATCCTGCAAGAATCACGTTACTCTCATACGCATCAGTGTCAGCGCTAAAAGATGAACTGATATATTTCCTTAAAAATAACAAGGTGATGGTTGTATTAGATGAAGCACATAAAATTAAAAACACAAACGGTGGCGTGACCGCTGCAGGAGTGTTAGAGATTGCATCATACTGCTCATCAAGGGTCGTGCTGACAGGTACACCAGCACCAAATGGCTACGAAGATTTGTATAATCTTTATAAATTCATTTGGCCCACCAAAAAGATAATACCCTTTGAAGTATACCAGCTTAAAGACATGAGCAAAGCAATAAGTGATCCGCGTGTAGATACTTTACTACAGACAATAGAACCATTTTTCATCCGCATAAAAAAGAGCGACCTTGGTATACCACAAGCGACAGAGCATGAACCGATTATTGTTCCTATGGGAGAAACTCAGCGTAGAATATACGATGTAATAGAAAAGAAGTATATGAACGATATTGTTTCAAGCAAAGACAACTGGTTCAGGCAAGATTTAGTTAAAGCGCGTCTGCTTCGGATGATGCAAGCAGCAACAAATCCGAGCCTTCTTAGTATGCCGCTTAAGAATTTTGCATCCTTCGAGGGATTTGATCCAAATGCAGTATCTGAAGATACATCATTGATCTCAGATGTTTTGCAGTATGCTAAGTTGGAAACACCTGCAAAATTTATTAAAGCTCGGGAACTTATCGAACAGATTGTTGCTGACGGCGGGAAGGTTGTAGTTTGGGCAATCTATATAAAAAACATACTTGATTTTGAAAAGTACCTGCTTTCATGTGGAATCCCATGTAAAACGTTGTATGGTGCTACTCCAGTTGCTACGGGTGATGAAGATGAAGATGAAGTTGAAACCAGAGAGAAAATCATAGCAGAGTTTAATAAACTGGACTCCGCCTTTAAGGTTATTATTGCAAATCCATTTGCGGTGTCTGAGTCAATCTCGCTGCATAAGGCTTGCCATAACGCCATTTATATGGAGAGGAGTTTTAATGCGGCGCATTTTATACAGTCAAAGGATCGTATTCATAGATATGGTTTAGAACCGGAAACAGAGACGAATTATTATTATTTGTTATCTGAAGAGTCTATTGATGAAGTGATCCATGATAGATTAATCGAGAAGGAGACAAGGCTTCGAGATATCATCGAGAGTATGCCAATCCCGCTGTTCGAGAATGCAGGATTAGAAACTGGAGATGATGATATCAAGGCTTTGATAGCAGAGTATGTTAACAGAACTAAAAAGATGTAATTCCATTGGGAATATTGATGGCATTCTGTTTCTTATCTCGATTTTGGCTGGCAAGGATAAAATCAGCAGGGACGAGATACGGAACAGATGTGCCCTGGAAAACAATATTATAGTTAATTGCCCTGGAGCAGTAGCGTTTTTTGAGTATCTAAGATTGGTCGATACAACCACAGATACCGTTATCCCGTTACCAGCACTAAATGTGCTTTCGGAGCAACAGAGCGATGCCAAAATTAATCAGTTAGTAGCATTGAGCATAAGTAGGCTCGTAGAAGACGGCATTTTTGATAAGGATGCCACGGGTTTTGATGCAGAAAAAGGTCATTTAACAATTAAACGGTCTGCGTTTCCTCTTGCATATGCAGCTATTCGAAATTTTCTTATTATGGCAGGTGCTCTTAACAAGGAAGAGAACGGAGAAATAGGTGTTACGGGAGACTATGAGTCTAACTGGACTGAGCAATTGCATAACCGAAGAAAGAAATTCACTCTTGAGCAATTATTAAAACAACAGGAAGACCAAAGCAAGCGAGGCCTGGAGGCTGAGGAATTTGTATTGGAACTTGAGAAGAAGCGTCTCCCCAAAATGGCGCAGAAGATAAAGCGGATTTCTGATTTTGATGTTGCAGCCGGGTATGACATAGTATCGTATGAGAGTTATGAAACTGAGCATTATGATCGGTTCATTGAAGTGAAGTGCTATATTGGATTCCCTCATTTTTTCTGGTCAGAAAACGAATCCGATGTTGCAAGGATTAAAGCAGATAAATATTTACTTTGCTTGGTTGATTATGCGCGAATAGGAGAACCAGGATATCAACCGGAATTTATCAGGAATCCATACGAAACTATTTTCAATGGTGAGGAGTGGCTTGTAAATGCCGCTTCATATAGAATACAAAAAATATAGAGACAGGCGCATTGGATGCGTCCGCCTCTGTGGTAATGCTTAGTTCGCATATATATCGGCCAACCGTTCTGAAATGGCTTTTATTACTGGTATACATACTGTGTTGCCAAGCAGATCAAATGCTTCGCTTTCTTTAAGAAAAGAAAGATCATAATCTTCAGGGAAACCACATAACCGCTGCCCTTCCCTAATAGAAAGCCTACGTAGGCCATCACCATCAACAACGCCCAAATGTGAGACATCCATTGCGACCAATGTTGGTGCGAGATCTGCTGGGTCGAGGATCTTAGTAAATTCAAAAGAAAGCTTACCTGCGACAATGTTATAACCTTTAGGCTTTGATTCATCTGGCACACGCCTGCCGTTTTGCTTCTTGCGGGGATGTTCCAGTGTTAGGTAACCCATATCAACAAGTTCATCGAGGAAACCCTTTAAATTGTCGTGCTGATAGAATGTTGAAATCTGCTTTTCGGTGAGTGGCATTCCGTCCATCCAATCGATTCCAATTTCTGCAGCCCATTTCCTTTTCCTTCTCTCAAGTAGTAGAAGATTTAAGAAATCAGATTGCTCTTTCGTGGTGTTTCCTTTTAATCCAATTTCCCAACTATGGATGTTATCGGTTCCGCCGCGCTTATCTTTGATTGCTTTTCCCACAACCTGCTCTGGAGTAAAGTGCGCAAACAGTTTTCTTGTGAATTCGGAATCTACGGTAGGTAGCCCATGTTCCATGATATCACCAAATACGGAAGTGTGTTCTTCAAAGTTATCCAGTGATATGTGGGCATCTTTTGTACCTACGATATATACTCTTTTTCGAGATTGTGCCAAACCAAAAAACTGACTGTCTATTAACCGGTAGGAAACATAGTAATTGAGTTTCTTAAGGTGATCAATGATGATAGATAAGGTTCTACCGTCATCGTGGTTAATTAGTCCCTCAACATTTTCTAATAGGAAACCATATGGCTGTTTTTCTTTTAGGATGCGCTCGATTTCGAAGAAAAGTGTGCCGCGTGTATCCTCGAATCCGAGTCCTAATCCGGCAGCTGAAAATGGCTGACATGGAAATCCGGCAAGTAAAAAATCGAAATCTTTAATATCAGCTGCAGATATTTGCGTGATGTCTCCAGCAACTTCTTCATCATTGAAGTAATTTTTATATGCTTTAATTGCGTATTCCTTTATTTCGCTACTGAAAACACAGACTGGATCGAATCCCTTTTCTCTAAAGGCGCTCTCGAAGCCGATGCGGATTCCCCCGAGCCCAGCGAAAAGGTCTATAAATTTAACGGTTTTGTCTTGTGTGCGCTTTCTACGTGCAATCTGAGAACTTATAAGGTCAATGCACTTTTCAGAAAAACTGTTCCCGTTTGCAAACTTATCAAT
>JAAYWX010000380.1 GCA_012516225.1 Clostridiales bacterium | reverse complement strand
GCTATGAGTGTTAAGGAGTCGGACATAGCATCTTGAGTACTTAAAAAACAAAAATGCGGGGCAAAGGCTGAAAAAGCAGGTTGCTCCGCATTTTGTCATATTTGCCTTTGCTGTGGAAAATCCTATCCGCATACAGGGTACGAGTCCCTGTCCCAGTCATATCTATCCTGAATCTGAGAATCGCTTTTCATAAAAGAATCCCCTGTGCTTGAAGATGATGACCACGCCGAAACATCGACATGATAATATCTTCCTTCAATTTTTATAATGTTCCAAGAATGGTCTTCTTCATCCATACTGCCGTTAACCACAAGACATTCTATGCCCACAGCACGGCAAAGTGCAGCGTATGCGAGAGCTATCCCCAAGCTGTCGGCATTTCCTTCGACAATGGCGCCGTATGCTGTCGAGCCCAGCCCGCGTCCTTGTTCCGTATCGTTGCTTCTCATAAAGCCCGTAGGATCGTATGTACATCTGCGGGCCAAAAGATTGCAGGCTTCCAAAGCTGACGCCGCGTTTTTTTCCTGACTTATGCTTTTGCTAATTTCATCTATCCTGTCCCGCAGGACGGACCTCATCTCTTGAAGCTCTGAAAGTTCCCTTCCGTATTTCAGTTCCACTTCAATTATACGCTGTACGCCGCTCTGCGGATGCATTCTGACCGTAACTTTGGGCATAACCACACATCCTGCGGGGTTTGACTCATATGCTTTGCAAACCGCGTTTTTAACTTCCTCCTCGGTTATGGTAGAGCTTATTATTTTCACCGCAGCATACGAGCCCGTATTATCAAGCACCGCCGCAAAGGCCTCCTGAAGTTCCTTTCTGCCGGTTACATAGCGTATTGCGTCAATTTCGCTTTGTGAGCGCCTATAGCTTATATGGACAGCCGCCTCATAGTATGTTGCTATGCGGTTTAAATCGTAAGACATATAATTGACCGCATAGCTTACTATCGCGCTTTCCGATTTCAGTTCATGGCAGGCCTGTGAAATATCGCTCTGAAGCGAGCCGTCATAGTCGGTAAATTTAAGCCGTCCGTAAGTCTTATGCCTGTTTACCATAGAAATAATGGCGCTTTTCAGTTCTTCATAATCGGATATTATTACAATATCCGAAAAGTCGCCTCTGTTTTCGTCAACATATTTTGAAACTGAAAGATACTCGTTTTTAAAAACGGACGCACAGCCGGAAAGCGCGGTGAGAAGTACCGCCGAAAGCAGTATTGACAAAACACGTTTTTTCACTGCCTTTTCCCTCCGTAGTTTCCGTCTATCTGTCCGCGTTGATATCTCCAAACCCTTCACCGAACACATCACGTGTATCGGATACGATTACAAAAGACTGCTTATCAATATTCTTTATGATTTTCTTAATCTCCACAATCTGCTGTCTCTTCACGACACAAAGAAGAACCTGCTTGTCAAGCCCCGAATAGGCGCCCTTCCCGTTCAGCACCGTAACGCCTCGGTTTAAAGTCTGCACGATTGCCGTCTTTATCTCATCGCTGTGCTCCGAAATAATGTAGCACAGTTTTGACTGCGAAGTACCGTAAAGAACAAGGTCTATGACTCTTGCGGCAATATATACAGCTATGACGGTGTACATTGCATTCTCATACTTTTTAAAAAGTATGGCATATGCTGCAATTATGGCCGCATCAAGCGCCAGTATCATGGTGCCGAAATTGATATAAGGGTGTTTTCCGCGTATCAGCTTTGCGACGACATCCGTTCCTCCGGTCGTTGCCCCTGTCGTATACACAATACCGAGACCCAGACCGGTTATTATCCCGCCGTAAACTGCAGAAAGGAACGGCTCTGCGGTAATGTTCACATCAACAAACGACAACAGATCGATTGATGTTGAGCTTACAATCGTTCCCAGAAGCGAACCCGCCATAAATCTCCATCCATAATGCCTTAGCGCTATAATAAACAGCGGCACATTCAGCACTATAATCATAATACCGACGGGCGTCCCGGTCAAATAGTTTACTATCATGGCAATACCGGTAACGCCTCCCGAAACGAGCTTGGCGGGATGATAAAACCATTGTATTCCTACCGCAAATATAAGGGAGCCTATAATTATTCTGAAAACGGACGAAACGGTTTTCAGCGCAGTTTTTGTATCGTTTTTCAATTGTCCGCACCTCTTGGCTAAAGTCAGTCTATAAG
>JAAYWX010000379.1 GCA_012516225.1 Clostridiales bacterium | reverse complement strand
GATAGCTGCACCGGCGCTGTTATCTGGAGCCGCATAAACGCCGCAAGGTAAAGCGGCGGATGCTAAAACAAAAAAAGAACACAGACCCAAAATTAATTTTTTCAACAATAAGCACCACCCCTTGAAATAATTGGGCAGTGCTTATTATTGACGATAAATATGCCAATTATACAATTTTATGGCTTTAATCCTTCTTACGCTTTTCAATAAACTGCTCGATTTTATCGACTATATCGGGAATAAGCTCCACAAGCCTGTCGACTGTCGAGCTTGCCGGCGCCGTTATGTTCAGCATTTTTACCACTCCGTCAGAAATGGTAAGAAAACCGACGGGTTCTATTTTTACCCCCGCTCCGTTTCCACCGCCAAATCCGCCGTTTGTTTTGCAGGCAAGATCGGAGCCGCCGTTTGCAAATCCGAAAGTAACTTTTGAAACGGGGATAAGTGTTGTACCGTCAGGAGTAATGATAGGGTCACCTACGATTGTGTTGACGTCTACCATTTCCCTGATTTTTCCTAAAGTAACTTCTGTAAGATCGCCGATAGGATGTCTGTCCATGATGTCATTCCTTTCTTCTGCGGTATTCTCTTTTGCTTCTGTTCTTCAACAGCAGATAATCTATTCCAAACGCCGCCGCGACATAAACTATCTCCCATACATGGACGGACATTGTAACCCAGCAGTCAAAAACGCTCTTGCCGCCCAAAAAGTTAAATGATGTGCCTATATCCTTTTCTTCAACTATAAAAGCATCATCTATCAGCGGGATTAATGCCCCTGCCGCGGAAGATGAAACGCCGAAACCCATTGCAGTCTTGAAAGGGTCGTCCGACGCAACTGTATAGTGTATCCGCAGGAAGTTTATTCTTAGCTTTCTTTTTAGGCGGCTCAAAGTCTTAAGTGCGGTTTTGATAAGCCCTGCCGTTGGCTTCCTGCGGTAAGGCTGTTCCGTTTCGGGTTCGTTTTTTTTGGCGGCTTTTGGCTTTTTAGTTTGTATTTTCCTTTTCTTTCTCCTCTGGGGCAGAATTCTTATATTAAAAATACCTGCTTTTGCAGAAAGAAATATTCTTCCGCCTGTATATCCGCCGTCAATCCCGACTGGTATAAGCATAATAACGGTAAGCACCGAAAGCACGATAATGAAAGCCCTCAATGGCTCCACCTCTTTTCAGCCATGTTTCAGTTTATGGTGAACTGGCCGTTTTCATCAGATTTTAAAGAGTCTATAACACTTTTCAGCCGGGCAGCTTCTTCGCCGGATCCGATATCCGGAAGTTTCGGAAGCTCGCTTAAGTTCGTTATACCCATAGTCCGCAGAAACAATTCGCTTGTTCTGTAAATTGTTGGCCTTCCGGTAACGTCAAGTTTTCCGCAGGGTTCGATAAGTCCTCTTTCAAGCAGTATGTTCATTGTATAAGAGCTGTCTACCCCCCTTATCTGGTCAACGTAAGCTCGGGTGACAGGCTGAAAATAAGCGCATATGGCAAGGACTTCAAGTGCGGACTGACTAAGCTTAGGGGGCTTTCTTCTTTCCAGAGCCATTGTGATGCTGTCCGCAAATTCGGGAGCACTGCAAAGCTGGAGAGAATTGCCCATGCGTACAAGCCTTATACCCCGGCGATGAAAGCTGTATTCATCCGCAAGCTGTTTTGCATATGTTAATACTTCTGCAGCTTCAATCCCGAGTACAAGGGCAAGGCGCTCGGCAGGAACAGATTCTCCTGCGGCAAACAATATAGCTTCAATTGTGGATTTTATTTCCTGTTCATCCATTGTTTATTCTTCCTATTCGGGAATAGTATCTGGCAATGAATCGGGAGCGTCGCCCCTGAGCGAAACGATTAATTCACCGCCTTCTTCCGCTATTTCAAGCGTACCCATGCTGCAAAGCTCCAAAACCGAAATAAACGTTGCGATAACTTCAGAGCGGCTGCGGCTCATAGAATAAAGCTCATTCAGCGTATATGCCCCGCCAATTTTGAAAAGGTTTATGAGCTGCGCGCACTTTTCACGCACACCATAAATTATACGCTTAGGAACCATGATTCCCGCCTGCTCTGCATCACGGCTGAAATCGGTGCGCGAAAAAACGGAAAGCAATGCCGAAAGCAGTTCTTCAGGCTCGTGGCTGTATCTGTATGTTTTTCCGCTTATTGAGGACAAAGGTTCCGGAGTTTTGGAGTACAGCAGAAATCCCTGCTCCGCCTTTGCCGAAAATTCGGGAATTACCGCTTTAATGTTTACATATGCATCGTGGCACTTAAGCTGTTCCAATGAGGAAATAAGTTCCTCAAGCTCAGATACTTCCTCATCTCCCGCAAGCAATGTACGTGTTTTTAAGTAGACAAGGTGAGATGCCATCTGTACGAATTCGCTTGCTATATCTAAATCCATTTCTTGCATTTTGGCAATATATTCAATATATTGCTCAAAAATTTCAGAAATGCGCAAAT
>JAAYWX010000378.1 GCA_012516225.1 Clostridiales bacterium | reverse complement strand
TTAAAAATTAGAATACTGCCGTTGCGGCTAAATGCAAAAATGAAATAAACAAATCATCGCGGAATATGATACTGACGGGCACCAAAAATCGCAGAGCCAACCCGAACCATATTCGAGCCCTCCGCTATGGCGTCTTCAAAATCGTCGCTCATACCCATCGATAAAAAATCCATGCTGACATTATCGTATTTTTTTAATGAATTGTCAATAAAAAGCTGATACATACGCGCAAAATAAGGGCGATTTTCACCTTTAGAACGAGATATGGGGGGAATTGCCATAAGGCCTCGTATGCGGACAGAGTCAAAAACTGCGGATTTTTTTAAAATTTCCGGAAGGTCGGATTCACGCATGCCGGACTTTGACTCCTCACCTGCAATGTTGATTTCCAAAAGGACATCCTGCGTAATGCCGAGCTGCTTTGCCCTGCTGTCAATCAGTGAAAGCAGTTCGAGCGAATCAACTGACTGTATGAGGCTGCAGACACCTACCACATATTTCACCTTATTTTTTTGAAGGTGGCCTATAAAGTGGAGAGAGGCACCGCTGTAGGCGTTAAGTGCGTTTTTTTCCATAAGTTCCTGTACGCGGTTTTCTCCGCATATTTTTATGCCGGCGCGAATCGCTTCAGCCACCCTGTCTGCAGAGTTCATTTTTGAAGCCGCGATAAGAGAAATTTCATCAGGGGATTTTCCGACCGCTCTGGCGGCCGTTTCAATGCGGCTGAGTACAGATTTGACATTTTCCGATATGCTCAAAAAAACCAACTCTTTTCTTTTATCGGACCTGATCTATTTCAGGACCTTGCCGTCATAAATCCCTTTCGTTGTCAGAATAATATCGTTTCCCGCCCTGAGACCGCCGGCATCTTCGGAAACGGCAGCAAGGAAGTATTCGTCCGTTTCCCATACTATTTGAATATACTTTTTCTCAGCCTGCAGTCCCGTCAATGTGTAAACGTAAGAACCCTGTTCGTCTGAAAGAACTGCTTCCTTAGGTATCCTTATGCCGTCATGCGAGCCAAAGACTATTTCAGCTGAAACCCGTCTGACCGAAAGCATTTCGGAAGGCGATTCTGTGCATCTGAAAACGACAACGCATTCTCCTGCCGAGGGGGGACTTATCGAAACTACTCTTGCCTTGATAGGGACAGTGCAATATCTCCCAAAATCGAGAGTTGCGCTTTTACCGGACTCAAGCTTGGCTGCGTCGTCCTGAGAAACCGAGGCCGCAAAAAACCATTCAAAGGGCGAAGCAAGTTTCCCAAAGACTTCATCCGGAACATCCTCCGGAGATTCTTCAAGTTTTCTCAAGCTTTCAGGGTCAAGTGATGAAAGCATATCGGGAGGGATATGCTCATATCCGGCAGGAGAAGAGGAAAACAGCCCTGCGGACTGGGCGGTAATCGCAACGGTGTCTTTAAGTGCGTTTTGCTTTAAAGTTTGGATCTTTGCATTTATTGCATCAAGGTCCGCCTTTGTTGCGCCCACATCGGATTTTTCTATCACAAGTGAGCTTAGAGAAATTGCGGCTGAAGCAAGGCTGTCCATTTCGCGGCGGACGGCGGAAGCCGTAAGCGAAGTAACAGCTTTTTTGATGGCATTATCCCTGTCCGACAAGTCTTCGGCGGAATTGATGCCTGCAAGTACGGAACTTATATACTGCTTTTTAAGTTCCAAATCCTTTATTTCAGAGGCACGCTTTAAAGCATCCTCATTTGAGTAAAGGACTGCGATAGGCTCCCCCTTGGAAACAAGGCGGCCGTTTTCCGCAATCACACTGAGATATTTTTCGCTGCTGCGCATAAGGGTTTCCTGACGAACGATTATGCCGGAAGCAAGAGCGTTTTCAGAAATTGAAACATAGACGGCCGGAGCTGTCCTGATATTATTCGTGACCGAATGTAAAAAATATACTCCCAGATATGCCAGCAAGGCCCCGAAAAGGAGCAGTGATACAAGATTGGTGAGATTATCCGTTCGTTTCATCTATGTATCTCCTTTTTTTCGGGGCCGTAATGGAGCTGATAAAATCGCAAAGGCTTTATGTATACTCCTTGTCGTCCGGGGTTTTGCAATCCCTTAAATCCACGGCGGTGGCTGGCACGATGGTTGAAATGGCATGTTTATAAATCATTTGCTGCCGACCGTCCGTTTCAAGGATAACAACGAAGTTGTCAAAGCTCTTTACGACGCCCTTCAACTGGAATCCGTTCATCAGGAAGAAAGTTACAGTTTGTTTTTCCTTCCTGATTTGGTTGAGCAAGGTGTCCTGAATGTGCTGTGTCTTTTGCATAGATACCAACTCCCTTTCGGAGCGGGTCAAAATATTTCGTGATTTCCTGACATCGTTTATGGTCTGTGAAAGGACATCAACGCCTGAAAATAATTTTATCACGGTTTTCCGCCCCATTAAATAGTAATTTTAAACAAATCGCAATTTTTAAAAACAATACGAAATGTTCAGGTTCTATTTTAATCCGTTAGATATAAAAAACTGTGTCGAAATGTGTCGAGCATATTCCAAATCAGGCTCAAATTTCCAAATAATCCATTTGATATTTTCTTTTCTGCGGAGCCATGTAAGCTGACGCTTAGCATAGCGGCGGCTTTCGCGCTTAATAAGTTCAGCCGCCTCATCCTCACTTATTTCGCCGCGGATTGCCATTGCCGCTTCCTTATATCCGATTGCCTGCATTGAAGTGCAATCCGGGGAAACGCCGCTGTCAAGGAGCGAGCGGACTTCATCAAAAAGACCGGATTTCAGCATAAGATCTGCACGCCTGTCTATCCTGCCGTACAAATCGGCACGGTTTTCGAAGGTGAGAGCTATAACCATAGCATCATACTTAGGAGGGATTTTTCTGGTTTCCTCATCGTGTTCAGAAATGGTTCTGACTGTGGTATAGTACACTTCCAACGCACGCAGGATACGCTTTTTGTCCGAGGGATGAAGCTTTTGTGCCCGTTCGGGGTCGACTTGCGCAAGTTCACGCAACATAGCTTCCCCGCCGGCGGCTTTGTATTTTTCATCAAGCAGTTTTCGCAGAGATTCATCCGAAGCGTTTTCGTCAAAACTGCGCCCCGCTACAAGAGAATCAATATAAAGTCCGGTTCCGCCGACGATTATGGGGAGCTTCCCGCGATTTAAAATATCGTTTATGCAGATGTCCGCCTCCTTGACATAGCGCGCAACGCTGTAATTTTCCGAAGGGTCGGCGACATCTATCATATGGTGAGGAATACCTCTCATTTCCTCTGGAGTCACCTTAGCGGTTCCGATATCCATACGGCGGTAGACCTGCATGGAATCTGCCGAAACGATCTCACCGCCAAGATATTCCGCAAGAAGGACGCCGAGGGCAGTTTTGCCGGTAGCCGTAGGACCTGTTATCACAGCGACTTTAGGTGCCGTACCCGTCATAAACTCACCGCCGTTGAAGATGTTTTGCACTGCTTTTGCCCGCAATAGCTTATTTTCTGCAAGGCAGGCTAAAGTATGCGTGAGAATTCCTTATCAAGCTGTTTCTTGGTAAAGGTTACGGAAACGGGCCTGCCGTGCGGGCAGTACCTGACTTTTCCGGAAAGCACCTCTTCCGCAATTTTCGAGAGTTCCTCCTGTGATGTGTCCCATCCTGCTTTTATTGCAGCTTTGCAGGCAATGGTGTGAAGGATATCGTCCGTTTTTTCATCAGGTGAAAGGGAAAAATTTTTTTTCAGCTTTTCACAGATTTCCTCCACCATTGCAGACGCATCCGAAACGGCGGTTTCCGCCGGTACGGAGCGCAGAATAACGCTGTCTGAGCCGTAAGGCTCTATTTCAAAGCCAAGCTGGGAAAGGTGCTCGGTATTTTTTTCTATAAGCTCAATTTCTTCGGCAGAGAGTCTGACCGTTACCGGTACAAGAAGGGCTTGTGACATGATCTCGTGGCCCTGCCGCTTAAGACTGTCAAATATCATGCGCTCATGTGCGGCATGCTTGTCGATGAAAATAAGCTCGTCGTCTTTTTCAACTATTATGTAGGTTTTAATCGCTTCGCCGATTATACGGAAGCGAGAGAGGGTTTCCGGAATTACTTCAACTATGCTGCCTGTGCTTTCGTCCTGTTTCACACATGGGGAAGATTCGCAAGGGGAAACAGAAACATCAAACGCCGCCTTGGAGACAGATACATTATGGGTTCCGCCGGAATCTTCAGGAATCGCTGAAATACGGTATGGGCTTTCGCTTTCTCGCATTTTCAGAGAGCCGGAAAAACCGGCGTTCCTGGTCCATACTATAGTGTGCGTATGGTTTTCGCTGGCGGCGGATCTCAAACCGTATGAAGAGGAGCCTGTAGTACTTGAAAAACCGGCCGGATCCGCCGGTTTTTGCGGGCCTGCATATTTTTCACGGAACTCTGAAGAATTCATAGATTTGAAAAAGTCTTTTTTAGGGGGAACAGAACTGATGACAAGATTTGGAGTTTTTGTTTCGCCCGGTGAACCGGCACGTTCCAAAGCCGATAGGGCCGCGTAATAGACCACATCGAAAACTTGACGTTCATCACGGAACTTGACTTCCGTTTTTGCCGGGTGAACATTTACGTCCACCGCAGCGGGACTTACGCAAAGATAAATAACACAAGAAGGATATCGTCCTGTCAGCAGCGTGTTTTTATATGCCTGTTCAACGGCAGTTTGAAGGAGCTGGGATTTAATGTTTCGCCCGTTGCAGAAAAAAAACTGTTTTGCCCTGTTTCCGTGGGCCGCCTTTGGAGAGCCGACGAAGCCAGCAACTGATACTCCATCAGCCGAACTTTCACACTCCAAGAACTCCAAAGCCGTTTCCCGCCCAAGAAGACTGTATGCGCAAGAATTTATTTTACCGTCGCCGGGAGAAAAGAAACCCTCTTCGCCGTCTTTAAGAAAACGTACGGAAACATCCGGACGGCCGAGTGCACAGCGCAGGGCGCAGGCAAGGCAGGCGGAGCCTTCGGTGCGGTCTGACTTCATAAATTTAAGCCGTGCGGGAGTGTTATGGAAAAGGTCGCGGACAATCATTGTGGTGCCTTCTGGGCAGCCGAAAGGCGTCATTTCAACTATGTCCCCGGCTTCAAGCACAACGCGAGTCCCAGTATCGGTTTCTTTCCGCCGCGTCATCAGTTCAATGCGGGAAACGGAAGATATGGCGGCAAGCGCTTCACCGCGGAAACCCATGGTGCCTATGCACTCAAGCCCTCTTTCATCGCGGAGCTTGCTTGTGGCATGGCGCATAAAGCACATACCTGCATCTTCGGGAAGCATTCCACAGCCATCATCCGTTACTTTTATATAGGTCATCCCACCGCCTTTTATTTCTACCATAATATTTTTTGCACCGGCATCAAACGAATTTTCTATAAGTTCTTTAATGACGGAAGCGGGGCGCTCGACAACTTCGCCGGCGGCAATAAGATCCGCAACGTGCGGAGAAAGAATGGTGATTTCGGACATACTAAATTATATCCTTTCTGCTTTGCCCGCAGGCCAAAGGGAAATGCGGGGCTTGGCTTGAGGTGCTGCCCGTTTGAAAAACGGAAAACATTCAAAAATTTACATATGGCTATATTATACCTTAAAGAAGTTGAAAAAGCCACAACAAAATGGTATTATCAGACATATCAAATTATTATTTTAGCAAATGCGAAGTTATATTGCCGGATTTGCATATTTTGGCGCATTTGCAAAATTTACGGCAGGAAATGAATATGAGCTACAAACGAACAGAAATATCACAGGAAGACGTAAAAAAACAACTTGATATATGCCGGGAGATAAAGGAAGGCACACATGACAGCAAGCGCCTTGCACTTGTGGATACATTCGGCTGTCAGCAGAATGAGGAAGACAGCGAAAAAATCCGCGGATACCTTGATGCAATGGGATACGCAATGACAGACGACGAGTTTGAAGCGGATGTCATTGTGATAAACACCTGCGCCGTACGCGAGCATGCGGAAATGAGGGTGTTCGGCAATATAGGTGCTCTTTCACATACGAAAAAAAAGAAACCGGGACAAATAATAGCGGTGTGCGGTTGTATGGTGCAGCAGGAGCACATTGCGGAAAAAATAAAAAAATCTTTTCCTCAGGTTGACCTTGTTTTCGGACCGGACGAACTGTGGCGTTTCCCGGAGCTTTTAAAAACCGTGATGTCGACCCGCAGGAGGATTTTTGCACGCGGCAAAGGCGATGGATGCGTGGTGGAAGGGATTCCCCATATGCGTTCGGACAAGGTGAAGGCGTGGCTTTCAGTTATGAACGGGTGCAACAACTTTTGCTCTTACTGCATTGTTCCTTATACGCGTTTCCGTGAGCGCTCCAGACGGCCGGATGATATTCTGGAAGAGGCGCGGAGCCTTGTTGCTGAAGGCTACAAAGAGATCACGCTTCTTGGCCAAAATGTCAACTCATACGGGCGGGATTTGAACTGCAGAGTAAGCTTTGCACAACTTATACGCATGATAAATGATATTGACGGCGATTTCGTAATTCGTTTTATGACAAGCCATCCGAAGGACGCCCACGAAGAACTTTTCGCTGCTATGAAAGACTGCGAAAAATGCGAGAAGCATTTGCACCTTCCGCTTCAGGCGGGAAGCGACAGGATACTGAAGGCAATGAACAGATGCTACACGGCGGAAAAATATCTTTCCCTTGTTGACAAAGTCCGCGAATATATTCCCGATATAGTCCTCACGACAGACATTATCGTCGGATTTCCTGGAGAAACAGACGAAGATTTTGAAGAAACCATGAAAGTGATAGAAAAAGTCAGGTACGACGCCATGTTCACGTTTATATATTCAAAGCGAGAAGGCACACCGGCAGCAAAAATGCCTGATCCGTTTACGCGCGAGCAGAAACAGGTGCATTTCGACAGGCTGCTTGAGGTGCAGAATAGGATTTCGGAAGAAAAACACAGGGAATATATAGGCAAAACCGTCAGAGTGCTTATTGACGGAAGGGATAGGGAAGAAGGCGTGCTTACAGGAAGGACGATAGGCGGAAGGCTTGTACGCACCACAGGGGACGAAAGTCTCATAGGCAGCTTTACCGATGTTCTTATTAAAGACTGCAACACATGGGCACTGAGAGGAGATATAGCGCGGAAATGACAGTCATCCCTGAGGCGTGATAGGAATTTTTATACTTCGGAGGGAAAACCATGGCGGGACTTACTCCCATGAAAAGGCAATATAAGGATATAAAGTCAAAATACGGGGACTGCCTTTTGTTTTTCAGGCTGGGCGATTTTTATGAAATGTTCGAGGAAGACGCCGTAATAGCCTCGCGCGAACTGGAGCTTGCACTGACGACACGCGACAGGAACATTGAAAATCCAGACGAGCGTACGCCAATGTGCGGTGTCCCATATCATAGCTGTGAGGCATACATAGCCCGTCTTATAGCAAAAGGATATAAGGTCGCAATCTGCGAGCAGACAGAAGACCCGGCACTGGCTAAAGGGCTTGTCAGCCGTGACGTTATAAGGATAATAACGCCCGGAACGGTAACGGAAAGCTCCATGCTTGAGGAAGGGCGTTCAAATTATATTTGTTCGGTTTTTATTGATGATACCGCCGGAGCGGTCGCTTTCTGCGACGTATCGACTGGGGAATTTTGCGTTTCGGGGTTCAAAAAAGAGCCGGCCGCACATATTTTGAACGAGCTTGCACGGTTTCTGCCCCGTGAGGCAATTTTGGGGGGAAGCGCGTTAAACAGCGAGGAATTGAGGGACTTTTTGACAAAGAAGCTGGAATGTCTTATAGAGGACGGCAGCGGACGATTTGATTATATGAAAGGGGCAATGAGAGTCTGCGAGCAGTTTAATGTCCCCGATATAGACAGCCTTGGGCTTGGAAGCGACAGCGCAGCGGTATGTGCTGCGGGAGCACTGCTTGAATACATAGCTGAAACGCAGAAATTTGATATAAGTCATATAAATACTCTTGACGTATTTTCGGCGGGGCGCTATATGGAGCTTGACTATACAACGCGCCGCAACCTTGAACTTACGGAGAATCTGCGCACTGGAGAAAAGAAAGGCAGCCTGCTTTGGGTGCTTGACAAGACAAAGACCCCCATGGGCGGCAGGCTTCTCCGCGCATGGACTGAGCGTCCGCTTCTGTCACCGGTTGCGATAAAGCGCCGTCAGTCGGCGGTTTCGGAACTTTACTCTGATAACGTAACAAGGAGTGAACTTATAGAGATCCTGCGCGATATAGGAGATATACAGCGGCTTGTGGGGAGAGTTGTTTACGGGACCGCCAACGGGCGCGACATGCTCGCACTGGGGAAGTACTGTGCGGCGTTCCCTAATCTCGCAAAACTGCTTGAAGGCAAAAAAAGCCATATGCTCCGAGACATTTCCGCAACGGATCCTATTTCGCATGTGTCGCAACTCATAATGCGCGCAATATGCGATGATCCTCCGTTTTCCGTACGAGAAGGGGGCATTCTGCGAACGGGTTA
The DNA here is from genome assembly GCA_012516225.1 of Clostridiales bacterium. Taxonomy (GTDB): domain Bacteria; phylum Bacillota; class Clostridia; order Oscillospirales; family Oscillospiraceae; genus UBA2658. The sequence continues at coordinate 2,438 of JAAYWX010000378.1, read as the reverse complement.
CAGCGAGGAAGTGGACAGGCTCAGAAATGTTAGGGACAACGGCGCCCAAATGGTTTCTGAGCTTGAACAGCGTGAGCGCGAACGGACCGGAATCAAAAAACTGAAGATAGGATATAACCGCGTTTTCGGGTATTACATTGATATTCCGCGGGCATTTTCGGACAATGTTCCGGATGAGTATATAAGAAAGCAGACACTGTCTTCAAGTGAGAGGTTTTTTACACAGGAACTGAAAGAACTTGAAAACACGCTTATGACCGCAAAAGACAGCCTTGCGGATCTCGAATTCAGATTTTTTGAAGAGGTACGCCTTGCGGTTGCTGCAGAAGTAATTAAAATTCAGGCTGTTGCGGAAGCTGTGGCAGAGCTTGACGTTCTGTGTTCGCTTGCAGAAGTTGCCGTAAAGAACGGGTACTGCATGCCGGAAGTGGATCTTTCCGGAACTCTTTCCATTACGGCCGGAAGGCATCCGGTGGTTGAACAGGCACAGCGGGAGACACTTTTTGTTCCGAACGACACTTTCCTGAATTCGGGCGAGGATCGCGTGGCGATAATAACCGGGCCGAATATGGCGGGTAAGTCTACATATATGCGGCAGACGGCGCTGATTGTAATTATGGCGCAAATAGGAAGCTTCGTGCCGGCAAAAAATGCTGTCATAGGAATAGTGGACAGGGTCTTTACACGCATAGGTGCTTCTGATGATCTTGCGGGAGGACGCAGCACATTTATGGTAGAAATGACCGAAGTTGCCGACATCCTGCGTTATGCAACGTCCTCGAGCCTGCTCATTCTGGACGAGATAGGAAGAGGAACGTCCACATATGATGGGATGGCGATAGCGCGGGCAGTGCTTGAATACTGTGCTGACAGGAAAAAGCTCGGCGCAAAGACCATGTTCGCAACGCATTACCATGAACTTTCGGAACTTGAGGGACAGCTTGATGGTGTAAAAAATTACAGCATAACCGCAAAAAAACGCGGCGGCGACCTTATTTTTCTACGGAAAATCGTCCGCGGGGCGGCTGATGATAGCTATGGCATAGAAGTTGCCAAACTTGCGGGTGTACCGGATTCGGTTATTTCGAGGGCAAAGCGCTGCTTGGAAGAGCTTGAGAGCGGAGCAAGCAAAGTTTGCCGTACGGACAGCAGTCCTGAAGAGCAGATTAGCTTTTCCGATTTCGGTTCGGCTGAAATTGTCAGAAGGCTGAGGGAAACAGATCTTGATACGCTTACGCCGATTGAAGCAATGAATCTGCTCTATGAGCTGAAAAAGAAGGTGTCAACTTGATGAAAGCCGTAGTAACCGGATTTGTAAATACAATGCCCAAACCTCAGCGAACGGCCGGACTTATTTATCTTCCTTTCCATGTACTTATAATTCCTGTTTTCATAGGCATGCTGGCAGATTATCTTCCGGGCGGGCTTGACGATGTCGTTTCAAATATTATTTATTACAGCATAGGGCTTGTATTCTGCCTTGCCGTAATGTGGAGATATCTCCGTAATGCCTATGATATTCTTATAGATAATTTTACGAAAAATATAATAGCCTTTATATTTGCATACATAATATGTGTTCTTCTCAGCTATATTGCTGCAGGACTTATTTTCGTTATTTTTAAAGATTCCGCTGAGAATCCGAACAACAGTGCACTACTGGATATGGCGGGAGGCAATCCCGGAGCGGTGATGGGGCTTACCATATTTGCCGCACCTGTAGTTGAAGAAATCTTGTTCCGAGGCGTCCTTTTCGGTTCAATTCAGCCGAGGCATCGGATACTGGCGTTTATATTGTCGATAGCGCTGTTTTCTTTTTACCATATTTGGCAGTATGCACTTGTGTCGATGGACTGGACGGTACTTTTTTACATGGTTCAGTACATCCCTGCAGGTTATGCCCTTGCTTGGCTTTATGAAAAAACAAACTGCATATGGATGCCTATTTTTCTTCATATGTCAATAAACTTTATATCCATGGCTGCCATGCGATGAGGAGCTTCCGCGGAATATAAATGACTGCAGCCATAATAAAATAAAAAAAGCCTGCTGAAAAACTGGACTGTTACCTGTAAGACAAACAAAGAATAAAATAGAATAGCTTAGATTTAGGCGGTCTTGCTCCGGATTTCTGATGGAGTGAGACCGTTTTTCAGATTGATGCATTCATAATTGTAAAACTGTATATATTCAGCCACTGCCTGCTCAAGTTCATTACGGCAGGTAAATTTCATTCGGTACAGGCTTCTGTTTTAAGTGTACCAAAGAAGTTCTCCATAGCAGCGTTGTCATATGGGCATCGCGGGCTTGGACATAGACGGATGAAAATGGTACTCTTGATTCAGGTCAAAGTATGCTTGCGAGGTGTATTGAGACTCCTGGTCGCTGTGGGTGAAAACGGTATGCCAGAGAATTTTGTGTAAAAGTGGTCAAGGTTG
>JAAYWX010000377.1 GCA_012516225.1 Clostridiales bacterium | reverse complement strand
TCTATATACTGAGAATTAAGTACGGCATATTCCTGCCAGTACCCTACGCAGGCCTTTGTATAAAACGGCATAAGAAAATGGGGCATTACAATGGCAAGCAGTACCGAAACGGCAACTATTGTCCCCACAGTTGCTTCAAGCGTAAATATATAAATAACTATCGGTAGTACGGAAAATACTGTTATGAATACCTGCGGAACATAATTTACAAGATAGGGTTCGAGATATTCAATTCCATCAGTAACGAGAGACTGAAAACGGCCTGAACGCTTATCCGCCTGATATCCGGGGCCAAGATTCAGAAGTTTTCCTACAACCATTTCACGCAGAACGGCTTTCAGCTTTCCTGCCGTCTGTTTAGTATAGTACTCCAAGAATCTTACAAGCAGGGATCGTACTCCTATGCAAATGATAACAAGCATATAAAATGCAAATACGGTACTAAACGGCGCTTTGTCAAAGACCGCGCCCGTACCGCGGGCCAGCAAAACAGCCTGCAAAACGAATGTTCCGGTAACGCAGACTCCGAGAAGTACTTTTACGGCAAGTTCCTTGCCGATATATTTTGCATATTTTGCTACACGCAAATATCCGGCAAAATTATAATTGCTTTTAATTTCTCTTCCGCCTGCCGTTTTAACATCCACCTTCATCCCTCACAATCTCTTCCAGCCTGTCAAAAGCTGCGGTAAACTGCACAAAGCGGAAAGCCGCAGCTTTCGCTTTGGCATTTTCCTTTTAATTTATCCATCAAATGACCGAGCATCGGAAAGTCATTTTTCGTAGCAGTATACGGTGGTTTCATAAGGGCTAAACTGTGAGAACGGAAACGTTTCCGCAACAAGAGCGCAAATACCCTTTCCGACGAAACGTGCTGCTAAGGCACCGCCGGTTTGCGCATAAACGGTAAGCGGAATTTTTCTTTCCTTCACACGCTCAACTACTCGGTCAAATGTACCGTTCCCCAGCGTCATTGCCGTACAAATCACATTATCTGCCTGATCCAGCACAACCTCCATATTCCTCTCTACAGGTTCACCCCATTGAGTCTTATCAAGGTGCAGATCGCAGGGCAAACATATCCCGCCCATATCGCTTATGACCTTGATCAGCGGATTTACCACCCCAATCAAAGCCACCTTTTGCTTTGGCTAAATATGGGCCTTTTCGGCGATAAGCTTATCACGTTTCACCGCTCTCTCAATCGGTGTTCCTCTCGGTAAAACCACAGCCTCTTTACAGAAATTTTCATGCGGATATTCAACGCCCAAATAAGCATCCATCGCCGCTATTTGCAGCGGCAGCCTCGCATCATTTATTGCGGTTTCCAAAGATATTCCGGGAATTTCCGATACAATCTCCATATTTATCTGGTCTGGCGTATGCACACAGACACCGAAATATTCTTCAACGCGCATAATCAGGTAATAGTTTTGATATAGAACCGTTTCAAGGGAAAATCTGGTTGTCTGGCATATGTATGACGCACCTGTAATATTGATCTGTCCCGGATGACGTCCAAGGTTTCCGCTGAGTATTTCGCGTTTTAATTCAATAACATTTTGCCACTGCATACAGGCCATAATAGTGCTCCTTTTTATACACTGAATATTAATTTTATGTTCTTCATCGCTTCTTCAGCAAAATCTCTTGCATTTCTCCCTTCTGTATCTTCCGTTACAATATGTCCGAGATAGCATGCATTGTCTATCGGATCATCGATTGTTTTACCTGCACAGTCCTCAAAACGGCAGCGGCTGATATGCGCATTGTTTTCCAGTAATTTTACTCCTTCTATACCAGCAATCCTTCCGCCATGCTGCGGAACCAGGAATTTAATTGCGGCGCTTTCAACTCCGGTATCCTTGATATTAAGATCCGGTTTTTGACCTAATGCCAGTTCTGTATATGCTCGTAAAACATTTATCCCTTTCACTCGTTCAATCAGTTCGACAATATAGTTTCCTGCAGTTCGCGGATTAATTTCAACAATGCGCGGTCCGTTTCGCGTCAGCTTAACTTCCGTATGTGCAACTCCATTATCATAGCCGACGGCATCCAGCACATTTTTAACATACAGCTTCAGTTCTTCTTCCTTTTGAGTCTCCAGCTTCGCGGGGAACATGTGCCCATCTTCTATAAAATATGGCAAACCGGTAACCGATTTATCAGTAACCCCTATAATTTCCGTATTGCCTTTATAAGAAACACTTTCAACGCTAACCTCTTCACCTGTCATGAATTCTTCTACAAGGAATAGATGTTCTCGCTTTTGTTCTCTGAAATTAAGAGGAAAATTTTCCAAATGATCATATGCCTCTTTCAAATCCTCACAGTTTTTAGCCAACCGGACAAAAGCACTTGATGCCAAATCCACAGGCTTTATCACAACTGGATACCCTATTTCTTCTGCCGCGTCTTTTGTATCTTGCCAGCCGCTTGTTATACGATACTTAGGATTTGATAAACCGGCCTTGTCCAAAGCCATTCGCATAAGGTGCTTTTCCCTCGCTGTTTTAACATTTTGCGGAAACGGACAGGGAATATTGAGAGCATCTGCAACCCGGCGCGCAATTTCAATATAGTAATCGCAAACGGTTATGACCGCATCGAAACGGTAAGGTTCCAAAACCTTTATGAGTGTGTCCACATCGTTTGTTTCCGTCACCAGCACTTCATCAGCCTGCCGAAATACCATGTGTTTTTCGCTGCTGAGAGGATTTTGGTAATGGGCTGGTTTTCTTGTTACGAACATATATGTATGACCAAGCGATTTCAGCAGAGGCGGCAATAAATTTCCGCTGGCGCCTACCCAGCTTTCAAGCATTAAAAAATGCGCCATCATTATCCTTCTTTCTCAATATCAAATAGTCCGTGACGCTTTATCATTACATGCAATTTTTTCAGCAACCACCATAAATAATGGCGATGAAGCATTAAGGAGGCGGCGCGGCGGCGGAATCAGTTCATAAGATACGTCACGTTCAATAAATGTCTTTGCACCCAGCAAATTAAGAATATTTTCATCCCAATCGGGTCTTTTCTTGTCGCTAAGGTACATCCTTTCAAAATACTCGTTCATCTGAACCCGCTTTTTAGGAAGGGAACCGTACAATTGACGGTACAAGGCTTCATCGCTTTTCTTTTGCTCTTCAATTTTTTTATCAAAACAGTACATTCCGTAATTTGCATCAAATATAATAATCCTTCCTCCCGGGCGCAGAACTCGAAGCCATTCTCTATATGCGCCGACAGGGTCGCAAAGTGTCCAAACCACGTTCCGGCTTACAATCAAATCAAAACTTTCTTCACCAAAATTTAAATGTTGGCTGTCCATAATCAAAAGACGCGCGGAAACATTAGCTTTATCAAGGTTTTTCTTTGCCTCTAAAATCATTTCTTCAGTACAGTCTATTGCTGTAACCCTATGTCCGGCTTCAGAAAGTATAATCGCAAAATATCCCGGTCCCGTACCCGCATCAAGGATGTCCATCTGTTCTTTTTGCGGTGCGTTGCTTAAAATTTTGTTAAGCCACACTTTTTTCCTTTCGGGCTGCAAATCTTCATATATAAGCTGCGAAAAATCAGGAGCAGCGGCACCCCAGTACTGCTGAATGATTTTCATAGTCTCAGATGAATCATATTCCATAATTAAAAAGACTCCCAAAATCTATGCAATTCTTTTATACACATTTACAAAGCCCAGTGTTGTAGGTATTGATTCTGTTGCTTCAAACCCTCGGGAAAAAAACTCCTTATTTGTATCTTCTTGCTTCTGCCATAGCGAATTGTAGTCTTTCAATTTGCAAAGACCTGTTTTATAATCTATTTTCTCGATCTTCACTCCCCATTCGGCATAGCATTGCTTGGCAATATCAATGTTGGAAAAACCACTGAGCAGTATTTTGCCATTCGCGGTCAACAACCTGCACATTTCAGAGAGAGCTTTTATTCGTGTTTCTCCGAGGAAATTTCCGAACGTATGGTTGCACATAACTATCAAGTCAAAACTTCCCTCTAAGCAATGCATATCGCCGGCATCGCACACAACAGCTTTGGCATTCAGCGCATTTGCTTTACTAATCTGTTTTTGAAAAAGCTCTATTTGATATGATGAGATGTCCACTCCGACAAAGCGTTTTTCCGGATACAGAGAAATCTCTTTGATAATTGACCGGCCAACTCCACAGCCAAGTTCTAAAATATCATTTGCTCCTTCTTTCAAAAGGCGGTTGAGCACCTTTTCTTCAGTTATTGCAACTTCTTTCTCAGCGCGGAGTACAAAAGTTAATTTTTCATCAGGCGTATTTTTTAACCAATCAAAATATGTAAGCCTCCAATTGCCTGTGGAGTCCCAATAAGATTCCACAGTTTTTTTGTCTTTCTGCTCAATTTTCATAGTTTGGCCATT